>NZ_AEJZ01000428.1:0-6383 GCF_000208525.1 Escherichia sp. TW14182 | reverse complement strand
CCCCCGCCGGCGCTGGCGGTTTAGAAATTAAGGCGATGATTTCAGTTTGCGGATCGTTTTCTAACATGCCGATGGCGTCGAGCATCATCAGGCCGCCAATTTTCTCGCTCAGGTCGCGCCCGCCGGTGCCGATCAGTTGTGAAACGCCGCCGCCAAATTCATGGATGCGGACACTCAGTTCCTGGCTGCCGGTGCCGGATGCGCCAACAATACCGATGTTGCCACGACGCACGGCGTTACCAAAGCAGAGCGCCGCGCCGTTGATAATCGCCGTGCCACAGTCTGGTCCCATCATCAGCAGCCCTTTTTCGTGAGCGAGCTGCTTGAGCGCCAGTTCATCTTCAACCGAGACGTTATCGGAGAACAGCATCACGTTGAGGTCATTTTGCAGCGCCTGACGCGCTTCGCGAGCGGCAAACAGGCCGTTGACGGAAATCACCGCCAGGTTACTTTCCGGGATATGCTTTTTGGCGCTGGTGATAGTGGCATAACGCGCCTCGTGCGTACCACTTTGCGCTTTGGTATTGAACAGTTCTTCAATCTCCACCAGCAACTGCTCGTTGTCCGCGCCCGCTTTGCCGTTGATAACGATCATCAGGTCGCCGTTTTTCGCCTGCTCCAGTTCCGGCGTCAGCAGCCCTAAATTTTTCAGCACGCCTTTGTTCATTTCGGTCGCCATCGCCACAAATGCCTGCTCGACACCGTCGAGTTTATTTGCACGCGTGGAGATGGACATCAACGAGACAGAATCAAAATAGGTATTCGGTCTAATGACTATTTTAACTGACATAATTCCCTCCGTAGGTTTGGCTCAGCGCACAACCATCGGCCATGCCATACAGCATGTCGCAGCCGGAACTGGAGCCAATATGTTTAATTTTTTCTATTGTCTGAGTGGCGTTCTCAGGGATGTCATTAATGATGCCGTGAATAAAGTGATAAATATTTTCCCGACAGCGTTGTTGTAATGCGGCTTCCAGCGTTATGGCACTTAATAACGTGGTATTATTTCTGCCGCGTTGCAGGCCGAGATAAAATTCCTCTTTGTATTTTTCTACCGGATGCCCGGAAATAAATAAAACAAGCGCCAGACCTGTTAAATAATCATCGGCTGAAGGCGTCAGACCAATCCCTAACCCAATCATATTAGCGACCGCTGACGCGATATTTTGTTTATCGTTTAATGCCTGAATAACAGCACGTCGCCTGATATGTAATTCTTTATTTAACGCCTGATAAAATGGATTATCGCCGCGATAATTAAACAGGGTTTCATTTTCCCCCAGATGCTGATGAATAATGTCGTACCACTGTTGCCAGGCGATAAGGTGAAAATTCAGAGCGGTCATTTGCAGTGTTGGGGACAGCCAACGCTGACAACGATGCTTATCTATATGAATATCTTTACCAATCGTAATCCCGTGCTCGTCAAACTGAACCTTATCGCCATGATGGAACAGACCATCAAAGTGAGTGAGTGCCAACCGACAACTGTTTGGTGCATTGTCGTATTCTTCACAAAGCAGCGTCAGCAACTGCTGGCGAGCCGGGAGTGCGATATTTACCGCTCTGGCAAAGACCTGTTCAACCTGTCCTTGCCCCCGCTGCGCCAGAAAATCCGCATCCGCAGTTAGCGCCCACACACACCGTCTTTGTGGTGTGTCGATAGCAAGCCTCCCGGATTATGCACCTGCGACAATCAGCAATTGAGCAATCTCTTCAAAACCGCGTTCCCGCGCCAGTTCCAGCGGCGTTTTGCCATATTTATCGGTCATATGCGGGCTGGCTCCGTGTTCCAGCAATAACTGGACAATCGCCTGCTGTTTAATACCGCCATCATTAAGCACAATCGCTTCCAGTAATGGCGTCCAGCCAACATGGTTGGTCTGGTTAACGTTAATTTCCGTATGCGCCAAAAGCTCTTTTACAATACTTAAATGGCCTTTTTCACAGGCAGGCGTCAGGCCGACACCGCCAAAACGGGTTACGCAATTAAGATCGGGTTTAGCGGCTAAAATAATTCGTAACAGGGTTAAATCACCGGTCAGGCAGCTAATTAAAAAAGGATTTGAACATATCTGATCTTGCTTATTAATATCCGCTCCGGCATCAATTAATGCCTGAACGCAAGCATATTGCTGATATA
The DNA here is from genome assembly GCF_000208525.1 of Escherichia sp. TW14182. Classification (NCBI taxonomy): domain Bacteria; kingdom Pseudomonadati; phylum Pseudomonadota; class Gammaproteobacteria; order Enterobacterales; family Enterobacteriaceae; genus Escherichia; species Escherichia sp. TW14182. The sequence continues at coordinate 4,237 of NZ_AEJZ01000428.1, read as the reverse complement.
AACTTGCCAGCGTAATTGCCGTTTTCCCCTGACGATCGCAGGTATTTATATCGACACCCAGCGCAAGGCAGGTTTTTACTTTATCGATATCGCCCTGTTGTGCAGCCAATAAATAGTCGGCAGGCAGATTATTTATAGTCATTAACATTCCCCTGGTTTTTGTGGCTGTTTTCGATGAATTGAGAATAGCAACGAAATTCAGCTAAAAGAACCCGCTTAAATTTAATTCGCCGTATTTCGCCTTTTTGTTGAATGATGTTCAATAATCTTTTCGCAGTGTGCGGTAGTGCAATATTTGTCTCTTTCTCGCCATACCCTTTCACTCAATCCGGTTTTATTTCTCTATAGTCTGCACATGTAAGAGTAGCTTTCGTCCATGTCTAACCAGAGGGGAACAAGATGAACGGACTCACGGCAACGGGTGTCACCGTCGGTATTTGTGCTGGGCTTTGGCAGTTAGTGGCTTCACATGTCGGGCTCTCTCAGGGATGGGAATTATTAGGAACCATTGGCTTCGTCGCCTTTTGCAGTTTTTATGCCGCAGGCGGCGGTAAATCGGGGTTTATCAGAAGCCTGGCGGTTAATTATTCCGGGATGGTGTGGGCGTTTTTCGCCGCGCTGGCTGCCGGCTGGCTGGCTTCTGTAAGTGGTCTTTCTGGATTCTGGGCAAGCGTGATTACTACCGTGCCCTTCTCAGCGGTGGTGGTCTGGCAAGGACGTTTCTGGTTACTGTCATTCATTCCCGGTGGCTTTCTCGGCATGACGCTATTTTTTGCCAGCGGGATGAACTGGACGGTAACGTTACTGGGTTTTCTGGCGGGTAACTGCGTGGGGATAATTTCCGAATATGGCGGACAAAAATTAAGCGAAGCGACAACTAAACGCGACGGGTATTAAAAGTTATTCAAAAATGATTATCTATCTTTAACCGATACCTCTACAGTCATGGCTGGAGAAATTCATATTAGAAAATGGCGGGAATGGTTTAATGAACTCAATTTTTACCGAAGAAAATCTGTTGGCATTTACTACCGCTGCGCGTTTTGGCAGCTTCAGTAAAGCGGCAGAAGAGTTGGGTTTAACCACTTCCGCCATTAGCTACACCATCAAGCGAATGGAAACGGGGCTGGATGTAGTGCTGTTCACCCGCAATACCCGCAGCATTGAGTTAACGGAGTCCGGGCGTTATTTTTTCCGCAAGGCCACCGACCTGCTGAATGATTTTCACGCCATCAAACGCAGCATCGATACTATTTCGCAGGGCATAGAAGCACGCGTGCGCATTTGTATTAATCAGCTACTTTATACACCCAAACACACCGCACGCTTATTACAGGTGCTGAAAAAGCAGTTTCCTACCTGCCAGATTACCGTCACCACCGAAGTGTATAACGGCGTCTGGGATGCGATTATCAATAACCAGGCGAATATCGCCATCGGCGCGCCCGATACGCTGCTGGACGGTGGCGGCATTGATTACACCGAGATTGGTGCGATTCGCTGGGCTTTTGCTATCGCCCCGGATCACCCGTTAGCCTTTGTGCCGGAGCCGATCGCCGAAAGCCAGCTGCGTCTCTACCCTAATATTATGGTGGAGGACACCGCACATACGATTAATAAAAAGGTGGGTTGGTTGCTGCATGGGCAGGAGTCGATTCTGGTGCCAGATTTCAACACCAAATGTCAGTGCCAGATTTTAGGTGAAGGGATTGGTTTTTTGCCAGATTACATGGTTCGTGAAGCGATGGCGCAATCACTGCTGGTTACCCGACAAATTCATAATCCGCGCCAGGATTCACGCATGTTACTGGCGACCCAGCACTCTGCAACGGGTCAGGTGACGCAATGGATTAAAAGGCAATTTGCGCCAAATGGCATATTAACGGGGATCTATCAGGATTTACTGCATCGGGAGAATTAATCGCTGCCAACCTCCCGATGCGCTGTGAATAGCGGCTTACATCAACCACCGGCTTTCATTACCCAGTCAGAGACAAATTTATTACCCGGAACCGGCGGAGAGTACAAATAGCCCTGCAAAAAGTGAACGCCTTTACCGATCATTAAGTCAGCCTGTTCCTGGGTTTCTACCCCTTCCGCTACGATACTCAGACCAGGCTTACGCGCCAGTTCGACAATATTGTCCACAATATGGCCGGAGATTTCGTCAACACTCGCCATTTGCACAAACGACTTGTCAATTTTAATAAAATCGACCGGAAACGCCTGCAGATAACGATAGGTCGCATAGCCCGTACCAAAGTCATCCAGCGCAAAGGTAATGTTGTGCTGATGAAGGCTGTCAAATATCGCTCTGGCTTCTGGTGTTACCGGAATGGGGTTACGTTCTGTCAGCTCAAGAACCAGCTTGATTTTATCATTACCTAATTTCTTGACCAGGTTCAGACACTCTTTTTCAAATCCCGCAGCCAAAAAACAGCCCGCCGAGACGTTGATACCAATATGGAAATTGTCCGGTAGCAAATGTTTTACCGGCAGCAGAATATCCGCAGTCTGTTTCATCAACTGGCGGGTCATTATGACAATAAGGCCAGATGACTCCGCCAGAGGAATAAACTGATCCGGAGGGATAATTCCCGTTTGCGGGTGCTCCCAGCGAACAAGCACTTCACAGCCTGTTAGTACCCCTGTCTGTGCGCAGAAAACAGGTTGGATCCACGGTTTAAATTCATGGTTTTCCAGCGCCAGGCTGATGGCTTCAGGCGTGACAATATGGTGACAACGGTTGTCAGGGATATAGAATTTATTTTTATTACCTGTGGCGGTGACTACCTGTGGATGATATTGAAAAAAGATATCCCGCCAGAAGGTAATATCACTCTGAATACCGAGTTTTTCGTACAGTTGTTTCTTTTGATGTGAAATTGTTTTTGCACTAAGGTTTCTATATTGTGATATTTCTGTAACAGACATCCCCTCCATCAGCAGCTTGAGTAAAAGCCGTTCTTTCTCGGACACAATACCAGGCAACGTCAGATTAACGGTTGCCCCGAACTCTTCAAGAAAAACACTCAAATCATGCGAAGCCATTTAACACACCTTGCTTAAATCATGTGCGCCAGCTAAATCCGCTTGTCTCCTTTCTGGCAGAAAAAGCTGGCGGCAAAAAAATAATACAGAGAGTCGAATTGTCACTCATCCGACTCCCTCTCCTTTTACGAATTATTCAGTTCAGAATGACCACTTAACGCCAATCATCGCGGAGGTGTCATTATATCCCTTGTCAGCAACCTGAACGCCCACATTTCCCCAGACATTCAGGTTGGCATTTAGCTGTCCTTCCACCCCGGTTTTTATCTCGGCAATATTTCGGGTTCCATCCTGAGAGACTGACACGCCATCCATGCGAGTGCTGAAATCCTTACTGTTATGTAGCCAGTTCACTTCCATAAATGGCTGGAACTCGCGGGATTTGCCTTCATCCATTTTATGGTGGCTCTTAAGCCAGGTTTTCACGCCCAGTCGGGTCTGAATATTACCGTCTCCTTCGCTTCGCACCAGAGTACCGTTGCTTTCGCGATGCTTATCAGCTTTTACTCCCATCCAGGTAATCTGTGCTTGTGGCTGGATATACCATTCGTTCCGCGTTCCCTGGCTGCCATTAAATTCAGCTAATTTGTGCTTGTATCCAGCCTCCAGTGAAGCGGTAAACCCTTTTGATTTATAAGATTCGCTCTGTAAATCATCACCTTTCACTGTGTTATCAAACCAGCTGTACTGCGCCCAACTGTCGAGATACGCCCCGTTATGTGACTCATCATCCGCATACCAGGTCGCATATAACCCCGTGCTGTAACCATTCACGCTTGCTTTAGTTCGATAACCGGTGCGCGATGAGATAGTCTTGCTGTCACTGTTACCGTAACCAGCCATGACCCCCAGATGCCAGCGGTCGTTGCCACTTATACTCCACTGCGCGATATCGCCCCCCAGTTGCAGAACATAGCGATTGCTTTGGGTTTTCAACTGGCCACTTGCATCACGCCATTTGTTGTGGCCCCCTTCATGACGCATCCACATGGTGGTTTGTTTCTGCTCACCCGTGACCAGATCGGTATAGTATGTGCTCCCCAGACGTTCATGCAGTCGGGAGGTAAACATTGTGTTGGCTGCCGCAAGGTTCGCGATGTAACCACCAGCCTCCGGGCGCAGGTCATTATCCAGAGTCTGGTCAGGAACAGGCGTTGGCTCTGGCGTCGGCTCTGGCGTCGGCTCT
>NZ_AEJZ01000429.1:0-1792 GCF_000208525.1 Escherichia sp. TW14182 | reverse complement strand
CGACTGAACTACAGAGGAATCGTGAGAACGGGGCGAATATTAACGATGCCCATCTACATTGTCAAAGCCTGTTTTTTAATTTTGAAATCGTTTGCTGAAATATTCTGCGTTTTGTCGTTTATTCCGACACAACTGCCTTTTTTTCACACTTTTCATGTTCAGGGCGAGGATATTTCCATAGCCAGCGCCCGGTCACCATCCGCCAGTAAAACAACGCAGCACGCACGGCCCAGTCAGCAAACATCCCCATCCAAACGCCAACCACGCCCCAGCCAAGCATAATTCCCAGCGCATAACCTACTACCACTCGGCATCCCCACATACTCAACATAGATACCCACATAGCGTAGCGGGCATCACGAGCACCTTTAAAACCAGCAGGTAATACCCATGAGGCCGACCAAATAGGCATAAACAAAGCATTTAGCCAAATAAGAATCACAACCACGTGTTTAACCTGGGGATCCTGGGTATAAAATGACGCCATAACCCCGGCAAAGGGAGCCGTTAACCAGGCTATCGCCGTTAACCCAAGGGTGGACAACCAGAAAACATGCCTCAACTGTATTTCTGCTTGCGCTCTCTGCCCTACTCCCAGCCTTCGACCAGTAATTATTGTAGAAGCAGAACCGAGCGCACTCCCTGGTAAATTGATAAGAGCCGCAATCGAAAAAGCGATAAAATTTCCGGCAATAACGCTGGTTCCCATACCAGCAACAAACATTTGTGTTAATAACCGACCACTGGTAAACAATACTGATTCAACGCTCGCGGGAATACCAATCCCCATAACTTCCCAGATAATGCTGAAATTCAATGGCTTAAAATAGCTTTTTAACGAGATTCGTAGTGCAGGATTAAAGCCAATCGCCAGTACCCACAAAATTGCAATTGCGCCAATATAACGGGAAATAGTTAATCCTAGCCCTGCGCCAACAAACCCCAGCCCCTGCCAGGAGAAAAGCCCGTAAATCAATATACCGCTAATAATAATATTAAAAATATTCATGCTACCATTTATAAGTAGCGGTATTTTCGTATTCCCGGCGCCACGAAGTGCCCAACTGCCAATCAAGGTGATGGCAGCGGCTGGATAACTGAGCACCGTCAGTTCCAGATAAGTCAACGCCAGTGCTTTAACCTCTGTCGTGGCATCACCTGCAACAAAATCGATAATTTGTTCGCCAAAATGATGAATGAGAATTGCCAACAGCACGGCAAATAACGTCATGATCACCAATGATTGCCGTGTTGCTACTCTGGCTCGCCGTCGATCACGTTTACCGAGACTAAATGCCACAACGACAGTAGTACCAAGATCGATAGCTGCGAAAAAGGCCATAATGACCATGTTGAAGCTGACCGCCAACCCAACGCCCGCCATTGCATCTTTTCCCAGCCAACTGACCAGAAAAGTGCTCAGCACGCCCATCAACAGGACACAGGCATTCTCCATAAAGATAGGAACAGCAAGCGGAGTTATTTCGCGCCAGAACAACACGTTGTAACTCTTACGTTTTGAGTGCCAGCGAGTGTGGCGAACAACCTGGCGTAAAGCTGAGAGGATATTCAAAGCCGACCTTAATTGCAGAAAGTGAAACCACATTTCAAATAATGAGGGAGAATCAGAAAAGCTGCAAAGATTTTCGCCGACAAATTGTCTGCAAATGCAACAAACTGTTGATAGAAACGGCAAACGGTTGATGAATTTAAAAAACAGGTTTGACAAATGATTTTTCGCCGTTAAGATGTGCCTCAACAGCGATTCCTCTGTAGTTCAGTCGGTAGAACG
>NZ_AEJZ01000430.1:0-996 GCF_000208525.1 Escherichia sp. TW14182 | reverse complement strand
TGGTTCGGGTGGTCACCCGGAGATGTGATGGCACTGCCGTATGAGGATTTTGTGGCAATAATGCTGGCAGAGGCGGAAGAGAGGAAGCAGTGTTATGGCAACGGTGGGCGATAACCTCAGAGCAAATATCCGGATCGGCGGCACTATTGATCCGTCGTGGAAAAAATCGACAGAGGGGCTGAAGCGAGGTCTGGCTGGTGCGACACAGGAAGTGGCACGCCTGACGCGTCAGCAGGATGTACTGAAGCGAAAAATTCAGGCTGGCGTACTGGCAGGGCAGGATATTACCGATCTGCGAAAGCAGTATGAAAAGCTGAAACGGAAAATCAATGATGCTGCAGCGGAGCAGGAGCGATTTAATCGCCAGCTTGAACGGGCAGAACGCCTGGAACGCTGGAAAGGACGGGCAGGGACATTTCTTAAAACCGGACTCGGGCTCTCTGTTGGTTCCGGGCTGACGCTGGCAGCAGGTGCCAGCGCGGTACTGAACCGGAATTCGGAAACGGCAGAGCGGGCAGGGATAGCCCGGAGTTACGGGGTGGATTACGAAACCTATGCGGCGTGGGATTCACTGGGCCGTCAGATGGGGTTAAACGGCGAAAACATTGGTGATCTGTTTGAGGAATACCGGAACAAGGTTTTTGACGATGATAATGGTGCCACGGACAAAGGAGCCATTCAGGAGGTATTCGGTAAACTGGGGCTGAAAGCGGGCGTAATGGCCGGAAAAAACAACCAGGAACAGGTCGAATTTTTGTTTGATCGCTTACTGCAGGTGGAGAATGAGCAGCAGGCGGCGGGGATGGCAGATGCGCTGTTTGGGGGGGAGGCCAATAAAATTCTGACCTGGATGCGTCTGTCAGGAAAAACCTTCCGGGAGCTTATCAGTGAGCAGAAACACTATAACCTGGTGACAAAAGAAGGGGCTGATGGTGCAGTTCAGGGCCATGTGGCGCTGTCAAATCTCCGTAATGTTCTGAGTTCTTCCATTGATGA
>NZ_AEJZ01000431.1:0-1047 GCF_000208525.1 Escherichia sp. TW14182 | reverse complement strand
CCCTCTTTTCCAGCCGCTACTCACTCAAACATATCTTGTTGTTTCTGGTGGCGTTGTGCGTCATTGGCAACGCCATGTTCACGCTCTCTTCGTCTTACCTGATGCTCGCCATTGGTCGGCTGGTTTCCGGCTTTCCGCATGGTGCATTTTTTGGCGTCGGAGCGATCGTGTTATCGAAAATTATCAAACCCGGCAAAGTCACCGCCGCCGTGGCGGGGATGGTTTCCGGGATGACAGTCGCCAATCTGCTGGGCATTCCGCTGGGAACGTATTTAAGTCAGGAATTTAGCTGGCGTTACACCTTTTTATTGATCGCTGTTTTTAATATTGCGGTGATGGCATCGGTCTATTTTTGGGTGCCGGATATTCGCGACGAGGCGAAAGGAAAGCTGCGCGAACAATTTCACTTTTTGCGTAGCCCCGCACCGTGGTTAATTTTTGCCGCCACGATGTTTGGCAATGCCGGTGTATTTGCCTGGTTCAGCTACGTAAAACCTTACATGATGTTTATCTCCGGTTTTTCGGAAACGGCGATGACGTTTATTATGATGTTAGTTGGGCTGGGGATGGTTCTGGGAAATATTCTAAGTGGACGTATTTCAGGACGTTACTCGCCTTTGCGTATTGCAGCAGTAACTGACTTCATTATTGTGCTGGCGTTGCTCATGCTTTTTTTCTTCGGCGGCATGAAAACAACGTCGCTTATTTTTGCTTTTATTTGTTGCGCAGGGTTATTTGCCCTTTCGGCACCGCTGCAAATATTGTTACTGCAAAATGCCAAAGGCGGAGAATTATTAGGTGCCGCAGGCGGGCAAATAGCGTTTAACCTCGGCAGCGCCGTCGGCGCATATTGCGGTGGTATGATGCTGACGCTGGGGCTGGCATATAATTATGTGGCGCTGCCTGCTGCCCTGCTCTCGTTTGCAGCGATGTCTTCGTTGCTGCTGTATGGTCGCTATAAGCGCCAGCAAGTGGCGGACAGTCCGGTGCTGGCGAAACCACTGGGTAAGTTGCACTAACGGTGCGCGTTGTTTATTGCCGGATGCG
>NZ_AEJZ01000432.1:0-610 GCF_000208525.1 Escherichia sp. TW14182 | reverse complement strand
GTCGCAGTGCCAGCACAACACCATCGCGCCAGCACCGTAACGATGTATGACGGTTTCGCTGTGATGGTAGTCACCATGAGGCCACTGGCAGGATTTAACATGACGCAGGAGCCAGTCAGACAGTGCACCAGCGCCGCCGGCAGCACGAATCACCCGCTCATCGCTGAAAAATGGCAGCAGAGATTTGTCTTCCGCCAGCGGCTGGCGAACGGCAGGAACGACTCCGGATGGCAGACCTCGCATGCTTTTTGGTTCCGGCTCCACCAGCACACGCCCCTGCATAAACAAAGGCATCGCATCAGGACCGGGCCTGAAAAGTACAATCCCCAGACGGTGAGCAATTTCAGGAGTCACTAATACCCGCACGTTACCTCCAGATGCGTTGCTGGAATGTGCGGGACGGACGCGGTGGGCGTTCGGAATAAGGGAGTCTGACGTAGATTATCCAGTGACGATAATCGAGGGTGAGGGCTTTCCTAAACTCATACCCACGTCTGCGGTAGTTCTGAATCAGCCATTCGGCCTGTTCTTCAGTGCAGGGGTCATGCTGGAACCAGTCAGATTTGAATGCGTGAGAACGCCGCCCGTGCCTGCTGGCACGAACGGTATC
>NZ_AEJZ01000433.1:0-921 GCF_000208525.1 Escherichia sp. TW14182 | reverse complement strand
CTGCCGGTAAATCGGATGTGATGGTCGTCGGATTTGACGGTACACCGGATGGCGAAAAAGCGGTGAATGATGGCAAACTAGCAGCGACTATCGCTCAGCTACCCGATCAGATTGGCGCTAAAGGCGTCGAAACCGCTGATAAAGTGCTGAAAGGCGAGAAAGTTCAGGCTAAGTATCCGGTTGATCTGAAACTGGTTGTTAAGCAGTAGTTTTAATCAGGTTGTATGACCTGATGGTGACATAAATACGTCATCGACAGATGAACGTGTAATATAAAGAAAAGCAGGGCACGCGCCACCCTAACACGGTGGCGCATTTTATGGACATCCCGAATATGCAAAACGCAGGCAGCCTCGTTGTTCTTGGCAGCATTAATGCTGACCACATTCTTAATCTTCAATCTTTTCCAACTCCAGGCGAAACAGTAACCGGTAACCACTATCAAGTCGCATTCGGCGGTAAAGGCGCGAATCAGGCTGTGGCAGCAGGGCGTAGCGGCGCGAATATCGCGTTTATTGCCTGCACGGGAGATGACAGTATTGGTGAGAGCATTCGCCAGCAGCTCGCCACTGATAATATTGATATTTCGCCGGTCAGCGTGATCAAAGGCGAATCGACAGGCGTGGCGCTGATTTTTGTTAATGGTGAAGGCGAGAACGTCATTGGTATTCATGCCGGGGCTAACGCTGCCCTTTCCCCGGCGCTGGTGGAAGCGCAACGTGAGCGTATTGCTAACGCGTCGGCATTATTAATGCAGCTGGAATCACCACTCGAAAGTGTGATGGCGGCGGCGAAAATCGCCCATCAAAATAAGACTATCGTCGCGCTTAACCCCGCTCCGGCTCGCGAATTACCTGATGAATTGCTGGCGCTGGTGGACATTATTACGCCAAACGAAACTGAAGCAGAAAAGCTCACCGG
>NZ_AEJZ01000434.1:0-952 GCF_000208525.1 Escherichia sp. TW14182 | reverse complement strand
CGGAGAATGCGGGGCTGAATAAATTTATCGTACAGAGTTGCTATGTGTTTAATGGCGAGCAGGATGAAATATCTGATGCGTATATCTGCGCAACAGACGGAGGTATGTCGCAAACCCCGGCTACAGATGCTTTCCTGGCTGATGTACGGGCGGTGGCGTTTAACGAGCTTCGCGCGGCGTTTGTCAGGCACGCAAAAGTTGCAGGACTGGATGATGCCGATACCGTAACGCTTAAGGAAGTGACAGAAGCATTGTTGCATTGTGCGGAACAGATTCGCGCGCCTGAATAATTAAATTTAGTGTTGTAAATAAAATTTAATCCTTAACCGGAGGGATTTCTGCGCCCTCAGAACATCAGGAGGCCGTCCGAAAGGACGGTAATAAAAATAGCAGAATTAACTAAATAATGGTTGCAGCAAACAATTACTGATATTCAGGTTAATTGAGGTGAGAAATGTGGATGGATAATCGTTTATTGCCGTATCTGGTGCGGTTTGGGGCGTCGTCATTAACAGTTATTCCACATGTCATGATGGTTGACAATATTATCCCAGCACCGAAGCGCCGTACCGGTATTGCAGCGGCACGGCGTGCAGCAAAGAAACGCAGGAGAGCAAAACGATGAAAAACCGTAAAGCAAAAATCCTATTAGCTCGCAGAAACGGTGTTGGGGTCTGGCGATGGGTGAGGATTAGTAACAGACGGTTGAGGTTGACGGGGTTTTTAGGGGGGATGGGGCACAGCTGTTGCAAAAAGCCCAGCGCGGCGCAAAACCGCTGGAAAAACCACTTGCGCACTAAAGGAGAGTGATGTGCCTACATTATTCAGAAAAGAATATCCGCGAAGAAGCAGGACAATAGAAATCATGTTTCTCATTCTGTTTATCGTGTTGATGACACCGATATCCCCGCTAATTTTTGTTTGGGCAATCGGGAAAATAATTGAGCCAGTT
>NZ_AEJZ01000435.1:0-633 GCF_000208525.1 Escherichia sp. TW14182 | reverse complement strand
TTATGGAGGCACGGCACCGCCCGGTGTCGCAGAACATGTGACTATGGAGGATTCAGGAATGTCTGTTGTTGCCCCTGCTGTATACGTTGGAACCTGGCGAAAGTATAACGGTGGCAGTATTGCCGGCCGCTGGTTTGACCTGACTTCATTTGATGATGAACGTGGCTTTTTTGAGGCCTGCCGCGAACTGCATCAGGATGAGGCCGATCCGGAGTTGATGTTTCAGGATTATGAAGGGTTTCCCGGGAATATGGCCTCAGAATGCCATATCAACTGGGCTTATGTTGAAGGCTTTCGCCAGGCACGGGATGAAGGCTGCGAAGAGGCTTATCGTCTCTGGGTGGATGATACCGGAGAGACGGATTTTGACCGCTTCCGCGATGCCTGGCTGGGAACCGCTGACAGTGAAGAGGCGTTTGCCATTGAGTTTGTGAATGATTCCGGGATGCTGGCGGGGATCCCTGATGAGATTGCGCGATATTTTGATTATGAAGCGTATGCACGGGATTTGTTTCTGGACAGCCTGACCTTTATTGATGGCCATGTGTTCTGCCGGTGAGCGTTGCCCCCGTTCCGGCGGGGGCCTGCCTGTCAGTCCGCGCGAAAAACCCCTGGCAGGCTGGCGCCTGCCGG
>NZ_AEJZ01000436.1:0-1302 GCF_000208525.1 Escherichia sp. TW14182 | reverse complement strand
CCCCTGAGGAATCCCCAGAAAACAAGACAGGCATAGTGAGATGTGATCTAATTGATTGTGCTAACAATTTCAAGGAGATCACCACTATGCCTGCTCGTTTATTATGCCAAAATTTCCTTAACAACATACTGGCCCCTTTGCATCTTTACCGTCAAAAATCACTGATTGACGCAACTAATGCTGTAATAAATGGCGCTTCCCTCACGCTTACCAGTATCGGGCGTCATTTAATCGGTACTGCATCAGTTAAAAACAAAATAAAGCGGGTGGATCGACTGTTGGGGAATCGACATTTGCAAAATGAGGTTTCCACCATTTTTCAGCGAATTACTCAGAAGATTACGCGGGGAATGTCTCGTGTTGTGATACTCATTGACTGGAGTGCTTATCATGCCTCTCGTTTTCAGCTTTTGCGGGCAAGCCTGGCATGTGACGGGCGTTCTTTACCGTTGATGAGTTGTGTCGTTCCATCATCGCAGACAGCGAATGCAGACGTACATGAGCGTTTTCTGGAATCGCTTGCTGAGTGCTTTTCCCCCGGGACTGATGTCATTGTTATTACAGATGCCGGTTTTCAGGGGCGATGGTTCCAACAGATCCGCTCCCGTGGCTGGACCTATATTTGCCGGGTACTGGGCAATCATTATTACAATATTGGTGATGGCTGGGAAAAGGTGTCGGGCTCTGGCACAAAAGCATCAACGACAGCAATTTATTTAGGTGAAGGCCTGCTGGGTAGAGATAAAAATGCACAACATGAAGGGCATTTTTATCTTTATAAAAGTAAGCCTAAAGGTCGTAGATTTAAACGCTCGAAGGAAAGAGCAACCAGACCATCGGTGACGGCTAAAGCTCGTACTGCCGGGAAATCACCATGGTTTATTTTCACAAACAGTACTGAGTTCTCGCCAAAACAGGTAATGAAATTATACAGCCGTAGAATGCAAATTGAGCAAAATTTCAGGGATGAAAAAAATCCTCGCTGGGGATTTGGACTACGGTTTGGTGCCAGTCATTCATCTGGGCGGGTCACGGTATTGAGTCTGATCGCAACATTAGCCAGTATCATTATGTGGTTAAGCGGTTTCAGCCTGGAAAACAAAGGGATACATCATAAATATCAGGCAAATACAGTGAAGCACAGGCGAGTCATCTCGTTATTAAAACTGGCGGAGAATGTGATTCGACATTCTCCACTCATACTAAACACACTGTCACTTGACGCAGGGCTGAAAGTTCTACAGCAACGGTATACCAATATGATAATGGTTTACTAAATTTTCTGGGGATCCCTCAGGGGAT
>NZ_AEJZ01000437.1:0-1593 GCF_000208525.1 Escherichia sp. TW14182 | reverse complement strand
GTGGGGGTTCAAGTCCCCCCCCTCGCACCACGACTTTAAAGAATTGAACTAAAAATTCAAAAAGCAGTATTTCGGCGAGTAGCGCAGCTTGGTAGCGCAACTGGTTTGGGACCAGTGGGTCGGAGGTTCGAATCCTCTCTCGCCGACCAATTTTGAACCCCGCTTCGGCGGGGTTTTTTGTTTTCTGTGCATTCCATCACTCTCCCTTCGCAATAAACGCCCGTAGTTAATCATTGCCAAACGGTATTATTTCGCCCTTAAATTCATCGAAGGACGACTTCAGGCAAGGAGCGACTATGCTGCAACAGGTTCCAACGCGTGCTTTTCACGTAATGGCGAAACCGAGCGGTTCAGATTGTAATCTGAACTGTGACTACTGTTTTTATCTCGAAAAACAATCCCTTTACCGCGAACAACCTGTCACGCATATGGACGATGAAATGCTGGAAGCGCATGTCCGTCACTATATCGCTGCCAGCGAACCCCAAAACGAAGTGGCATTTACCTGGCAGGGCGGCGAACCAACGTTACTCGGGCTGGATTTTTACCGTCGTGCAGTGGCGCTACAGGCGAAATATGGTGCTGGCAGGAAGGTAAGTAACAGCTTCCAGACTAATGGCGTGCTGCTTGATGAAGAATGGTGTGCATTTCTGGCAGAAAATCATTTTCTTGTTGGGTTATCGCTGGATGGCCCGGCTGAGATCCACAATCAATATCGCGTGACTAAAGGTGGCAGACCAACGCATAAGCTGGTGATGCGCGCACTTAAACTACTGCAAAAATATCACGTTGATTATAACGTGCTGGCGTGCGTTAACCGCACCAGCGCGCTGCAACCGTTGCAGGTTTATGACTTTTTGCGTGATGCGGGCGTGGAGTTCATCCAGTTTATTCCTGTAGTGGAGCGGCTGGCGGATGAAAAATCTGCCAGCGACGGGCTAAAATTACAGGCGCCTGGTGATATTCAGGGGGAACTGACGGAATGGTCAGTGCGCCCCGATGAATTTGGTGAATTTCTGGTGGCGATATTCGACCACTGGATCAAACGCGACGTCGGCAAGATTTTCGTGATGAATATCGAATGGGCGTTTGCCAATTTTGTCGGTGCGCCGGGTGCGGTTTGCCATCATCAGCCAACCTGTGGACGTTCGGTGATTATTGAGCACAACGGTGACGTTTACGCCTGCGATCACTTTGTTTATCCGCAATATCGGCTGGGGAATATGCTTCAGCAGACCCTCGCAGAAATGGTAGATTCCCCGCAGCAGCAGGCGTTTGGTGAAGATAAATTTAAGCAGTTACCGGCGCAGTGTCGCAGTTGTAACGTGTTAAAAGCATGTTGGGGAGGCTGCCCGAAACACCGCTTTATGCTCGATATCAGCGGCAAACCGGGGCTGAATTATTTGTGTGCCGGGTATCAGCGTTATTTCCGCCATCTACCACCATATCTTAAAGCAATGGCTGATTTACTGGCGCACGGTCGCCCGGCCAGTGACATTATGCAGGCACATTTGATGGTAGTGAGTAAGTAAAAAGCGGCCATTTGGAGGCCGCCTGCGGTTGATTGCCGGATGCGATGCTGACGCATCTTAT
>NZ_AEJZ01000438.1:0-768 GCF_000208525.1 Escherichia sp. TW14182 | reverse complement strand
GTACCGCCTTCCATGCCGCTGACGCGGCATCAAAATATGCTAATATACGTTATACGTATTACTTATCAGGAACGTGAATTATGCATAAACGTATGACGATTACACTTGATGAAGCTGTTTATGAAGGACTGTACCGGACCGTGGGAAAACGCCGGATGAGTCAGTTCATTGAAGATTTGTTGCGTCCACATGTGGTGGATTCATCACTTGATGATGGTTATAAGGCTATGGCTGAAGATACAGAGCGGGAAACGCTTGCAATGGAATGGTGTAATGCACTGGCTGGAGATATGGCTGATGCGGCGCGGTGAAGCATGGTGGGTTGAATTTGAGCCTGCTATTGGCAGTGAAATACGCAAAACTCGTCCGGCTGTGATTGTGAGTAATGATGCGGCCAACAGGAACTTAGCCAGGGTCGTTGTGGTTCCTCTGACCAGCAACACTGAGCGACTGTATCCTGGTGAGGCGGTTGTTACTGTGGGAGGGCGACGCAGTAAAGCTATGGCTGACCAGATTATGGCTGCGGATAAGTCCCGACTCAAAGCGCATATTGATACGCTTTCAAAAGCCGATATGCTGTTGGTCGAGGATGCGATTAAAATCCATCTGGCTTTACCCAGGTAGGGGGCCGGGCCGGAACCCTGGATTTTTCCGCGACCAGTTTTTACGGGAGTGTCACACAAACGACCGGTTGAGTGACCGTAACCTAAATAACGATTTCGTCACATAACCCGTCACCTGTTCATCGATAGGAATTTAAAACCCGGA
>NZ_AEJZ01000439.1:0-628 GCF_000208525.1 Escherichia sp. TW14182 | reverse complement strand
CCACCCCCGCCAGCACCGTTTCGCTTCCTGCATTACGCGAAAAGTTTGACTTCCCGGTTGTCGGCGTCGTGCCGGCGATTAAACCCGCAGCGCGTCTGACCGCTAATGGCATTGTTGGATTGCTGGCAACTCGCGGAACAGTTAAACGTTCTTATACCCATGAACTGATTGCGCGTTTCGCCAATGAATGTCAGATAGAAATGCTCGGATCGGCAGAGATGGTTGAGCTGGCTGAAGCGAAACTGCATGGCGACGAAGTTTCTCTGGATGCGCTAAAGCGTATCTTGCGTCCGTGGTTAAGAATGAAAGAGCCACCAGATACTGTTGTTCTGGGGTGTACTCATTTCCCTCTATTACGAGAAGAACTGTTACAGGTGCTACCAGAGGGAACACGGCTGGTAGATTCTGGCGCAGCAATTGCCCGCCGAACGGCCTGGTTGTTAGAACATGAAGCCCCGGATGCAAAATCTGCCGATGCGAATGTTGCCTTTTGTATGGCAATGACGCCGGAAGCAGAACAATTATTGCCCGTTTTACAGCGTTACGGTTTCAAAACGCTCGAAAAACTGGCAGTTTCAGGCTGATTTGGTTGAATGTTGCGCATTCGGAAAATTATTTTAAATTTCCT
>NZ_AEJZ01000440.1:0-2293 GCF_000208525.1 Escherichia sp. TW14182 | reverse complement strand
ACTAAATCAGTAAGTTGGCAGCATCACCAGAATAACGTGTCCTTTACAGTTCATTATCAAATTAAGGACACGCTGGTACTGCCCGGAATCAAGTTGTTTAGACAAGTTTTGTAATGCTGCGCCTTGTTCTGCCAGGGTCTGGCGAACAGAGGTAATTAAATATGGATCGATAGTACTGCTCTGGTCATCAGGTAAATGTCTTTCAGACATATCAGCTCCTTTGCACGGAAATAATGCCACAGTCACAACAAACCCGAACCCACAATAAATTATTGATATTAAATCAATGGGTTATAACGAAATATTTTTATGAATATAAAATCATGGTCAGCCCATGCGCTTATGCAGGGCTTATCACCTTCTTATTAAGTCGCAATGTCTCATGGGAGTGCGAAGATGCTGCAATATTACAGGCGAGAAGGGGGAACCAAATTTTGCCCACCTATTTAACACACCCCTACATTATGAACAAGGAATTTAGGATTTTTATCATTTATTAAAACGTTTCGTGCTTAACTATTGAGTTAAAAAACAATTTAGCAATTGATTGTTTCATTGTAAAAAAAGAACGTATGACACTGTTATCAATAAATAAAACACGTCAGTAATGGTGATGATGTTTTTCGATTAACTATTTAAGTCATGCATAATAAACAGATTGACAATTTCCTTGTAAAGCAGAAGAAAATAATAAAATTTTGGCGGTGAATATTAAACGATATGATAGTTGAGAGATTGATTATTTCTGGTGATTGATGCGGAATTAAACCAGGCAGGATTGAATTTTGGCCACATCTATTTTTCAGGAGATTATTATTAAATAAAAAATAACGATAGTGATTATCATTGGTTGAGCTGGAGCCACATATGCCAGCGAGTACGTCCGTCCTGGGCCTTCTTTCACTTCAGAGAAAGAGCCGATGGAAGAACAATCATCAGGCTCTTTTTGCGTTACACGCGCCGGTAAGGAGGTGCCTTGTATGAAGGCGTCTCCGACAACCACCAGTTCACTCCAGACTCAGAGTGGTTTATTAATCGCGTCATAAAGATGGTTCAACGTTTTCAGGCGCTGCTTGTATGCTTTCGTCAGGCAGGTTGTATCGCCACCACACTGGCGACGTTCAGCCAGCCACAGTACCTGTGAGTCATGCAGTTCCCCGGCGGCTCCCATCGCGTAAAGCCCATGAAGAAACTGATACTTAACACTCATCTCCACATCCAAATCGTTCAGGCTATGTGATGAGCAAATTGCTTTTTCATCCGCACTGCGGGACTGGCGGCAGTCAAAACTGGCTGCCGTGGCGGAGAAAGCAGGGAGAGTGATGATGAGAAACGCGGTAAGAATATTTTTCACTGGCCGATCTCCCCGGAGCGAATAACGGGCCCCGGAGCCATGGTCAGGGTTTTATTTCTCAACAACCTGAAAGCCATCGCCTCTCCGGTTTTCACTGACAGTTCACAGGCGAAGTGAAAGGTCGTCCAGTTAATCCCCCTACGGTACTGACCATTACCTGTCAGCAGTGCAGGTGAGATCAGACACTGCATATTATGTTTCCCCTGATCGAAAATAACCTTATCTACGTCGGTATACCGCTTCTGTAGTTCTTTCAGTGCGAGTGGTCGGCAAATAAATTCGGCCACACGTTGAGCTTCTGTCCAGTTGGTATAGACAAAATTACGGTCATCTTTCCCTTTTACCTCGTGATTAATGACGTTATTCAGGTGTTCTACCTGGGCAGGGTTCAATGTGACGTTCGCTGCAAATGCAAATCCGGTATACATACAGGATATTGCGGTAATTATAACCAAACGTTTAAAACTCATAAATACTCCGTTACGCATAAGTTTCTACATTTACTGTGCAATGACAATGTAAGATCCAGGAATAATTAACATGCTGCGCTGAATCAATTTTTTATGGTTAATCAGGTCGTTCGGGTGTAGGCCTGAATATGCTGTAATGCAAATTTCCGCTTGCCTAAAATAAAATCTCCTCGCCGATATTGAGACCTGTGGATACGGGGATGACCTGATTGCCGGACAAGAATTTAATGTCATTACACGGCGAATACTTATGAATTACTTAGGCAACATGGGCATAACTATCAGATAACAGTATCTGTGGCATAGGCGCGGGTAAGTCAGTATTTTGCACTATGTATAGCCTGTCTATTAACAGATGTTGTGGTAAATAAAAAACAAAAAAACATAATAAAAATATAATTAGGAATATTTATAAAGACGTTTTTAATCAATTAATATGGCTGCGATTATTTTTATTGTCAGGCAATTT
>NZ_AEJZ01000441.1:0-1540 GCF_000208525.1 Escherichia sp. TW14182 | reverse complement strand
TTATGCGCCGGAGTGCGGGAGGTTTATCAGTCAGGATCCGATTTCGATCCGGGGTGGGCTGAATCTTTACCGGTATGCGCCGAATCCACTGAGGTGGATTGATCCTTGGGGGTTAGTAAGACTCGCTAGTGATTTTTTAGAACAAATAAGAGATATTACTGCAAAATATAAAGGGCAAGCAATTTATGAGTTTTTTGATGAAGGTGCAGGTAAAATGTATGCAGGTCAAACAAAAAATCTATATCAGAGGATGTTACAACATGCCAGAAGTGGGAAGTTAACTCAGGCAATGTTGGATTCGTTGAATTTTGATAAATATGCTGGAATTAGTAAACAATGGTTAAATAATTTAGAGGCAATGAAAATAGCTAAAAATGGAGGAAGAGGTGTAACCAGTAATGAAAAACGACCACCAAATACAGGAAATGTTTCAGATCAAGATTTTAGAGTGAAGGGGGAGTGTTGATTTATTTAAGGGGAAATATATGAGACTAGTGGAACATTATGGTGTGCGGGGAAATTGTGTCCTTGTGTATGAAATGCATGACGATACAGGTCATATTGTTGACACGATGAAGGAAAAGAAAGTTAACGGGTTGGTTTTGTCGCCGCTTATAACTGATTTATCATTTCTTGATGAAATTAATTTCATTAATGAAATATATATCACAGGCAATAAAATAAAGGATATATCACAACTGTATTTGTTGAAAAAAATACAACTCATCCATCTTTTGAATGATGATAAAATGAGACTTGATTTATCATATTTCCCATTTTTGAAAGAGGCTGTATTAATAGGTCGAAATGGAATTGATAATTTGTTTAATCACAGATCTTTAGAAAAAATAACATTGATAGATTTTAAAGAAAAAAAAGAGCATGTTGCGGAGAGATCATTCTTGCAATCATTAGAGATAAAAAATAGCAATATTCAAGCAATCCCTAATTTATCATCTATCAAGACTTTAAGGAGCATCAAGTTATCTGGATTATCTAAGGCTTCGGACACGACTTTTTTACATGGTTTGAAAAGTATAGAAGAAGTGTCGTTATCTTTATGCAAAAAAATGGCAATATCAATCATTGAAGATCTAAGTAAATTACCTTCAATTAAAAAAATATCTTTTTCAAAAATGGGTGATATTCCAAGCGTAACCAAAATAAGTAACCTTGTTAAATTGGAACGATTGTTTATAACGGAAAATACAAAAATCACAGATGGGAAAATCAGATTTTTATTGGATATGAAAGCATTGTCTTATCTTGTAATTCAAGGTTTCAATCATTATGATATCAATGTTTGGGATTTAATGAATCTAATTAAAAATAAATAATTTCTCGGTTATACCAAGCAAGGTTAAATGATATCGGTCATATGTATTGTTTAACAGATAAAATTTCTAAAAATAATAAGAGAATGAGTGTAGTTTCCCAGTAGTTGCATCGTAGCACTTGAATACGGTGATAACCAGAAGATGTAGTTAAATTCATCATCTGAACAGCTAGTTGCAGCCGGACACGGTACGCTTTGCGTATG
>NZ_AEJZ01000442.1:0-1615 GCF_000208525.1 Escherichia sp. TW14182 | reverse complement strand
ACAAGACGTTACAGACGGAGCGCTTACGTTAATGATGTTCGCTTTCTGTGTTCAGGGGGAACCGCCTTTACCACAGGATGTGCAGCATTTTCTGAGTAATGCGGAAATGTGCCAGCATCTTGCTGGTGAATGGGACAGCTCTTTACCAGAGAAGGATAAAAGAGGCATCGAAAAAGGGGTTGATACCTGGTGTCCTCCGGCGAAGAAATCACTCCCTGTGTTGCGGAAAAAACAAAAAGAAAACAAAGAGATTATAAAAATACTCTCTGCGTATGATTTTTAAACTGTACCGTCGGACCACTCCCCTGGTGTCGTCGGCTGACTGATAAGGAAATGAAGGATTATGGCTATCAACAACAGCGCGCAGAAGTTTATTGCCCGCAACCGCGCGCCCCGCGTGCAGATTGAGTATGACGTAGAGATTTACGGCTCCGAGAAAAAAATCGACCTGCCGTTTGTCATGGCGGTGCTGGCCGATCTGGCCGGTAAACCACGCGAAGAGCTGCCACCGGTCACCGATCGTAAATTCCTTGATATTGATATCGATAACTTCAACGAGCGGATGAAAGCCATTGCGCCGCGCGTGGCATTTGCTGTCCCCAATACGCTGACGGGCGAAGGGCAGTTAATGGTCGATATCACGTTAGAGAATATGGACGATTTTTCGCCTGCGCAGATTGCCCGTAAGGTGGATGCCCTGAACCAGTTGCTGGAAGCACGTACTCAGCTTGCCAACCTGCAAACCTATATGGATGGTAAAGCGGGAGCAGAAAATCTGATCAACAAACTATTACAAGACCCAACGTTACTGAAAGCTCTGGCCAGCGCGCCAAAACCTGTCGCTCAACAGGAAAGTGTCTTATCAGGTGAAACGGGAACAGCAGACTAACTGCGATTTTATTAAGGAACTTTCATGGTAAACGATACTCTTCTGGCGACTGGCGACCTCTCTACTGCGCAAACCACTGCCTATCAGGAAACGGAGTTTGATTCGCTCTTGGATAAAGCCTTCCGTCCCAAGACACCTCAGGCTGCAAAGGCGGTTGAGGCGGCAGTTCAGACGCTGGCTCAACAGGCTCTGACAAATACGGTCATCGTTAGTGACGATGCTTATAAAAGTATTGCTGCGATTATTGAGCAGATCGATTTCAAATTAACGGAACAGATCAAGCTAATCCTGAGTCATCCAGATTTTCAGAAACTGGAGTCCTCCTGGCGTGGGATGGAACATTTGGTTTACAACACTGAAACCGATGAAAAATTAAAAATCCGCTTTATGAACCTTTCGAAGGATGAATTGCGGAAAAATATGAAACGTTACAAAGGGATCGCGTGGGATCAAAGCCCCATGTTCAAAAAGCTGTATGAAGCCGAATATGGGCAGTTAGGCGGAGAACCTTACGGTTGTATCATTGCGGATTATTATTTTGATCACACCCCGCCGGATGTGGATCTGCTCGGCTCCATTGCCAAAGTGGCAGCCTCCGCCCATGCGCCGTTTATTGCCGGGGCCTCTCCATCAGTGTTGCAGATGGATTCCTGGCAGGAACTGGCCAACCCGCGTGACCTGACCAAAATTGTGACCCTGAACCGCCCCGGTTTTCCTGGAGAGTGT
>NZ_AEJZ01000443.1:0-3020 GCF_000208525.1 Escherichia sp. TW14182 | reverse complement strand
TGGGGGGGATGTGTTCATTACATTTCCTGTCTTTGCCTCTTATCTCATTGAAATAGTGTAGTCGGCGTCACAAAAAGGTGCGGTCTTACGGAATTTTCCGTAAAGTTCGGTACTCTGAGTTAGTAGAGATAAATTCTTCAGGAGAGAAGCCATGAAGTGGCAACAACGTGTTCGTGTCGCAACTGGCCTAAGTTGCTGGCAGATTATGTTGCATTTACTGGTAGTGGCGCTGCTGGTGGTGGGCTGGATGAGTAAAACCCTGGTTCACGTCGGCGTGGGATTGTGCGTGCTGTATTGCGTAACGGTAGTGATGATGCTGGTGTTTCAGCGCCACCCCGAACAACGCTGGCGCGAGGTGGCAGACGTACTGGAAGAGCTGACCACCACCTGGTATTTTGGCGCAGCGCTGATTGTGCTGTGGCTGTTGTCCCGCGTACTGGAAAACAACTATTTGCTGGCAATTGCAGGGCTGGCGATCCTTGCCGGCCCGGCGGTGGTGTCGTTACTGGCGAAAGATAAAAAGTTACATCACCTTGCGTCTAAACATCGCGTACGCCGCTGACCCTGTCGTGGCCGTTATCACCAGTAGCGGCCACAAACTGTTCCACACAATATCCAGACTCGCATCCTTCAAATAAATCTGCTTGGTAATGTCCGTAAAGTGGCGGATAGGGTTAATCCACGTCAGGTTTTGCAGCCACACCGGCATGTTTTCCACCGGCGAAACGTAACCGGAAAGCAGAATGGCGGGCATCATAAAGACGAATACGCCGATAAACGCCTGCTGTTGTGTTGCACAGAGTGATGAAATCAGCAGACCGAATCCCACCAGTGACAAACCGTAAATCACCATCGTAAAGTAGAACAGCGCCAGCGATCCGGCGAAGGGGATTTGATACGCCCAGATACCAATCGCCAGCACAATGGTGGCCTGAAACGTGGCGACAATTAACGCCGGTACGGCTTTACCGATGAATATCTGCCAGGTGGTGAGGGGCGAAACCAGTAGCTGATCGAGCGTTCCCTGTTCGCGTTCGCGGGCGACAGAAAGTGAAGTGACGATCATCACACCGATAGTGGTGATCATGGCGATCAGTGATGGCACCACAAACCATTTGTAGTCGAGATTTGGGTTATACCAGTTGCGTACCACCAGTTCGCTGTTGTTTGGTTTCGGTTTTCCTTCCAGCAGCTCCTGCTGATAATTTTTGACGATCTGTTGCAGGTAGTTGGCGGCGATTTGCGCACTGTTGGAGTTACGCCCGTCGAGAATTAACTGCAACGGTGCGGTCTGGAAAGTATCCAGTTTGCGTGAGAAGTCAGCCGGGAAACGCACCAGCAGTAGCGCCTTTTGCGTATCGATAGTTGGGCGGATCTCCTGCGGACTTTTCAACAGCAGCACATGGGTAAAGGCGCTGGCGCGGGCAAAACGCTGGGTCAGCTCCACCGAATGCTCGCCGTTATCTTCATCGTAGATGGCGATGGTGGCGTTGGTCACTTCCAGCGTGGCGGCAAACGGGAACAGGATCACCTGAATAAGCACGGGTAAAATCAGAATCGCTCGCGTCTGCGGTTCGCGCAGCAGCGACTGCAATTCTTTGCGGATTAACGTCCATAAGCGATGAAACATGCTCTTCTCCCTAATCCAGCCGACGTTTGGTTTTCAGCCACGTCAGGCCGATAAACATTACCGCCGAAGCGATCAAAAACAGCACGTTTACCACCAGTACCACCGGAATATTCCCGGCGAGGAACAGGCTTTGCAGGGTGCTGACGAAATAACGTGCGGGAATAATGTACGTCACCGCGCGGATCACTGCGGGCATACTGTCTATCTGAAATATAAAGCCGGAAAGCATAATCGACGGCAGGAAAGCGGCGTTCAGTGCCACCTGAGCGGCGTTGAACTGGTTGCGGGTAATCGTAGAAATCAGCAGCCCCATCCCCAGCGTACTGAGTAAAAACAGACTGGTGATAAAAAACAGGATCAGCAGCGAACCGCGATAGGGTACGCCGAGAATAAACACCGACACCAACATACAGAGCAGCATCGCCAGCATACCGAGGAAATAATAGGGGATCAGCTTACACAGCAGCAGTTCCGTGCGGGTAATCTCCGTAGAGAGCAAAGCCTCCATAGTGCCGCGCTCCCACTCCCGCGCCACCACCAGCGAGGTGAGGATCGCGCCGATGACCGTCATGATAATGGTTACCGCACCGGGGATAATAAAGTGCTGGCTTATCGCCGCCGGGTTAAACCAGTAGCGTGTCTGGACGTCGATAAGCGGTTCAAAGGTCTGCCCGTTGTCCTCTGCCCGCTGCATTTGCCAGATCTGCCAGATCCCTTCGACATAACCCTGCACAAAGTTGGCGGTATTCGGTTCGCTGCCGTCAGTGATCACCTGAATCGGCGCGGTCGCGTTGGCGCGCTCCATCTGTTCGGCGAAATCCACGGGAATCACCACCAGACCACGAATTTTCCCCGCCTGCATTTTGGCGATCAGTTCCTGACGGTTATCGCTGATGGTGGCGTCAATATAGGGCGAGCCGGTCATAGTGTGGGTGAAATCCAGCGCCGCTTCGCTACGCTGCTCCAGCAAAATCCCGACGCGCAGCTTGCTGGAGTCGAGGTTAATGCCGTAACCAAAAATAAACAGCAGCAACAGCGGGATCACCACCGCAATCAGCCAGCTACTTGGATCGCGAATGATCTGCCGCGTCTCTTTGACGCACAGTGCCCGCACGCGACGCCAGGAAAGGATCGGGTTACTCATTGCCATGCTCCTTATCCCAGTCGTGGATCAATTGAATAAAGGCTTGCTCCATAGTGGGATCGGGTTGCTCATCGTTAGCCGACTGTGCTTTCAAATCATCCGGCGTACCGCTGGCAATCAGCTTCCCGCGATACACCAGCCCGATGCGGTCGCAATATTCCGCTTCATCCATAAAGTGGGTGGTGACCATCACCGTGACGCCTTTCTCTACCATGCTGTTGATATGCAGCCAGAACTCGCGGCGGG
>NZ_AEJZ01000444.1:0-1382 GCF_000208525.1 Escherichia sp. TW14182 | reverse complement strand
TCATATGTATGTTATTTTTATTTCAAACATAACAATATAATTACTACTGCAAACCTCAAGGTTAGTCGTACAGATTTCTATGTTCTTGCAATAACATGTTCAGGCATTGCTATTGAATATATGATCTTCATTTTTATTATAATATTGCCATTTGATTGGACATTATTAGCAGAGCAAGTAATTCTGCTAATATCAATAACTATAAATATATTTGTTTTATATTGCTCGTTAATGCGTCCTGTTAACACTATTTCCTGGGCGGGGCTACCGTCTGCCAGAGCTGGGGCAGATGTATGAGTCACTGCCCCGATGCGGTGGTGCACCTGAGAGCCACCGGGGGGAATTCTGCTCAACTTTTCCACATACTCACAGACTACTTTTGCTCTTTGGTATTTGAACAAACAGAAATGCTTCCTTTATGTTAAAGATAATAAAACAACACAAATTTGCTTTTCTTCTCACAGCACTGCTGAGCACCTTCTTTCTCAATATGTTTCCACCGAACGCTGCAGGGTACGCGTTGAATACCGTGCTACAGATTGTGGCGGGCGTTAATCTGTTGCAGCGTCGCCATCAGGTCGTTTCATTTATTGTGTTGCTGATAATTTTTGTCACCACACACTGGCTGCCCCCCATCAACGCCATGACACAACTGTTCTACGGGAGTTATCTGGTCTTTTTCACCATTCTGTCAGTGATTGTGTTCCGCCAGGTGATTTTCTCCGCCCGGATAAACACAGAGTCCATCTGCGCTGCGCTGAGTGGCTTTCTGCTTATTGGCTATATGGGATTTTTCATGTTTTCTGCGATAGAAAATCATATGCCTGGCGCGTTCCGTGGACTGTCAAATGATGAGTTGCAGATGATGAATGAACTTTTTTATTATTCTTTTATCAGTATTCTGACCGTAGGCTATGGCGATATTGTTGCCGTCAGCTGGCCGGCTCGTAATGCCACTATTCTGGTTATTCTCACGGGCTATATTTACTCACTGGTCTTTATTGCCCGCATCGTCAGTGGATTTTCGGTCTCAGAAAAATAACTCTTTGCACCAGCTATCAGCCTCACAGACCAGACTGTACTAAATGTCGCGTCAACGGCATGTAAGGCGGCACACTGTGGTTACATGTGATACCGGCGTAAGCCGGTAATAATTAATAGATTTCACCTTCCTCATCCCAGCCCTACCAGGCTGTACCCAATTTCAACTATGATAGGGGGCGGTTTGGGAAACGGAAATCGAAAACTATAGAGCGGGAAGAAATAACCCCGAGAGCTGATATTACTCACATCAAAAGCTCACAAGGGTGAGCAAATAAATACTCACCCGTTTTAAATGTTCATCAAAAATCATATAAACTAAATTTTTTAGTATAGTCATC
>NZ_AEJZ01000445.1:0-622 GCF_000208525.1 Escherichia sp. TW14182 | reverse complement strand
TGAGGATACCAGCCAAAAGAAAACCCGCAGCTTTTACACGGCGGGTTTGTGATGTTCATGACTGCAGATAGGGTGCCGTTCCGGCCTTTACCCTGGCAACCGATTGACGGGGAAGTTGACTTCCCCGTCGCGGTTCCTTACTGTGTAGACTTACATTGTAAGAATGCCGCAATTTCCGTTCCTGCAAACCTGAATCGCAACTCACAAGGTGATGTGTGGAGGATCCAGATTATCGCTACTGCGGTTAAACACAGTAGCAGGGTTTTTAACGGAATTTGCGTCATAGCGCTTGCTCCTTTGGTGGAGAGGCGCTAACCTTCTACTTGTCAAGGTACGAAGTGTTAGGGCCTCGGGTTAACATTAAAGTTGACTCGGGGCCTTTCCACATCTGGCCTTCGGGTATTCCCTCCGACCATCAGCCGAAAGGCACCCGCAGCGATTCTAGCCTGGTTGCCATACCCGCATCAATCACCCGCCACATCGCTTTATCGCTCGCAAATCAGCAACCTGACGCTACTTTACGTCGCTCTGTCCGGCATTTTACGTCACCTCATCGCACCGCGTTTTATTCGTCCCTTCTGACCGTTCTGCCTCTCCCTGTTGTGAAGTTTTTTTCAGTTTC
>NZ_AEJZ01000446.1:0-1521 GCF_000208525.1 Escherichia sp. TW14182 | reverse complement strand
ACAACGGTAGGAATTGCGATGGCGGTGGCGTTGGTGGTGTATTCGATTTGCCGTTGGGGTTGACGTAAACGGAGGTGCAAAGTTATATTTTCTCTGTGTGGTCGGTTACTCGATCACACAGTTTTTGTTCGTAAAAATACCAGATTGTTAGAATGTTGTATGCGGATTCATAAGGATAGATGATGAAATTCACAGGGCTACAGTCCTCGGCGTTACCTGATACTTCTGATTCAGTAAAAGAGTGTGTGAATCTCGGGCAGTGGATGCTGTTCAAATCTTATGCGCATGAAGTAACCACAACATTTGAAGTGGTGTTTTTTCTGAAAACTGACGATGAAATATTTGGTTTGAATGAAAGAGGACAAATAACACCCACGCAAATTACTGAGCATTTAAGCATAGATGAGCTTTTTTACTTTATTGATTTACCAAAACCACCATCTTTCAGTAATGCTATGTTTCCTGAATATTTATAAATTTTCAATTTAACACATTCGAATCATAAGGATATGTATGAGCCTTAGGTCTGAGCGTACAAAATGGGTTATGTTTTTGCCTTGTTCTAAAGAAGAGGTTGAGCCGCGCCACGTTTTTGATATTGTTTTTGGTGTGCTATGCCTTGAGAAGGCTGGTATAAACCCCCAAGATATATCAATATATATTGACAGCCCTAACAGGAATTTAGATGGTTTTTTTTCATCAGCCTCGAAGTATCCTTATACGTCGAAAGCATCAGCAGACTTTTTTAATGACTTGCATGATAATAACTACAGTAATATAGTTATGTTTGTTACTGGTCATGGTTGCCCACAAGGGCTCGATGCAAAAAATCCTATTCCGCCTCATCAACTTCTTAAAGCTTTAAAAGGAACGCCTAATTTAAACAATGCTATTGTTTATCTTGGGCAGTGTTATGCAGGTACATTCAATTTTGTTGGAGCGGGTAAAAGAAAGGATGGTGAACCTGAAGTTATTTTAATTGGGGCGACTAATCTTACTGAAAGCCTGAGTATAGGGACTACTGAAACGTTTCTTGACGGGAATGAATTTCCTTGGCCAGCCAATATTTTTCTCCTTCATGTTTTTAAATGGATGTCGGAACCGTCTGATATAGATGGTGACGGTCGTTATACCGTAATGGATTCCTATAAGCATGCGGGTATTTTTACTAACCTTGTGAATAAAAAAACAAAAACAGATATGTTTGGTGAGATAATTAATATCCATGCAGAATGTAATAAACTCATGGCTCTGGCTTCTTCGGGGACGGGGAATTGGATAGTTGATACGACAAATAAGTTAAATTATAAGGCAAAAAAAACTCAACTCCAAAACTTATTGATTGCGCACCACACCCATCAAGAATGCTGGATATTAAACGCAAGACCAGCGCAAAAAATTGAATTTTAATTAATCGTCATGTCAGTTAATTACAATAACGACTTATTTCCGTGAGAAAAAACGGTTTGCGTGAAAAGGGGAGTTAAGTAAAATTGCTGCGGGTGCTTGAGGCTATCTGCC
>NZ_AEJZ01000447.1:0-759 GCF_000208525.1 Escherichia sp. TW14182 | reverse complement strand
TTATCCACAACCACCAGCGACGTGATTAACTCCCCGTCAGTGTCGGTAAAAAGCTCCACCACGCGTAAATCATATGCAGCCTCTTTCAGTTCCTCCGCGTCCTTCATTTTGGTGCAGGAGATAACCAGGGCTTCACTGTCCGCACCTTCACGGCGAATACGGTATTCAGCGTCCAGAGATGCACGAAATGCACTGGAACCACGCGCCCCCTTTGTTTCATCCTTGCCGGAATGGTGAACCACCAGTACCGTGGCCCCTGTGCGTCGTTTCAGTTCGTCACATCCACGGATAAACGCCCCCATATCCCGCGCGTCATTTTCATCATTACCGCCAAAGCAACGCGCCAGCGTATCCAGAATAATCATGCGTACCGGTTTACCCGTTTCCCGTTCAACCTGGCGGGAAGCGATGACCATTTCATCGACATCAAGCGGGACTGCCGGAAAAATCGGGCGGTTTACCAGGTACAGATTTTCCACCCGTTCATCATTAACGATTTCCCATGCCTTGATACGGCGGGGGACACCAATGCCACCTTCACCGACAACATACATCACCGAACCATGCGCAACCCTGCGGCCTCCCCAGTGGCGCCCCGTGGCAACATGACACGCCCAGGAACACGCGAGGAACGATTTATAAGAACCGCTCGCGCCGTATGTGCTGCACAATGAATTAGCCGGAATCACGCCCTTAACGACATAATCAAGCTGTGTGTCGTACCCTGCAGATCCAATGCTCATTGGTAGCGTGGTTTTT
>NZ_AEJZ01000448.1:0-865 GCF_000208525.1 Escherichia sp. TW14182 | reverse complement strand
GGAAAAAGACCTGCTGCTGGGATTAATCAGCGACGAAGACAGGGAAAAACTGAAAGCCTGCCGTATTTATACAAAAACGTTACGGGAGATGACATTCAGCCAGGTTACAGATAAAGCATCGTATGCCGCGATTGTATGGCCAGAATTACCGCAGAACATTAGCGAGAATTAAGAAGTAATGAGCGCATTATTGACGAAAGCATTTGAAAAGTGGGTTGCTGAATGCACAGCCGGTAATTTACCTGCGCGCCCTGACGCTATTATTTTTGCCCTGATGGGGCGGGAACCAACGCGCGAAGATAATACCGTTCCGGAAGAAAAAATCACATATACCGTGAATGAACTGACCTACGGCCAGTTAAGCCCGGACAATATTGTGTGTAGCGCGGTTGTTCCTGATGACTGTGCATTCAGTTATGACTGGATTTGTCTCATCCATCAGACCAGCGGAACACTATGCGGCATAATAAAAACGCCTGTTCGACAAAAAGTGACAGGCGAGTCACTTATTCGTAATTTCACTATTATATACAGCGGCATTGCTCAGGCTGCGCAAATTACCGTTCCTCCACAGAGCTGGCAGGTGGATATTACCCCCGAGCTGAAATCAATGCTGAAAGCTCCTAACCGACTGTCAGAAATTGCAGCAGAGGGGGAAGAGGCGCAACAGGAATCCCGAGGCAATCTGGGATTGAAAGGTGCTGCTTTGCTTGATGTTCAGAGCGATATTTACGACCGCACCGCAGGCCGCCTCGCACTGCCAGGGGCATTCGGATACGGGCATATATTTTCTTCGTCGGAAGTTGTGTATTTCAGTGCGCAAAATGGCCCCACCGAATTCCTGAAATGGGTATTCGAGGTCACA
>NZ_AEJZ01000449.1:0-694 GCF_000208525.1 Escherichia sp. TW14182 | reverse complement strand
GTTGCTCTACCTACTGAGCTAAGTCGGCATTGGTTCTTCAGGGGAGCGATATCACCGAGCAAAGAAGAGTTCCCCCTCAGAACCGTTTTCGATGATACGATTTAATATTCCAATCGCAACAACACTTTGCGTCAAGTTATGTAAATTTATTTATATGTTTTTATTTTATGTGAATAATTCACTTTCACTTAAAATATACATGACAATATATAAACAAATTTATTTTGAAGGAGATTATTAAATGTCGTTTCTTATATAACACCGCAGAAACAACAAAACCCGCTCGATGGCGGGTTCTATTAAAGTTCAATTGCGCTTGATTCGCCTCGCGATACAGCTTTGCGAAGCATAGCTGAATTGAAGCAGTTTATTGGCAAAAATGCAATAACTTTTTTATTGGCTTTCTCCGCATAACGCTAATTTCATTGGTATATACAGAATGTGTTCAGCAACACCCAACCATGCATCAATGCGATTTCTGCAAGTTTTCAAGCTCCAGCCAGGGCGATACTTATTTAACTGTTGTGCCATTTTCAGCTTACTCATCCCCCGCCCTTCATATCTTTGTCGGAGGATAAAAATCAATCCAGGATGCTCTGCCATCACTTCACTAATTACCCGGTCAATACATAACGCCTCGGCATCAGTGCAATGGGACAGCCAGCTTTTTTGCTTACTGTCGATCATCTCACGC
>NZ_AEJZ01000450.1:0-849 GCF_000208525.1 Escherichia sp. TW14182 | reverse complement strand
CTTAACTGGCTGGAGAAGCAGCCGGAAGGGGCTGTGCGTCCGGTGGTGATTGAATCAGTGACAAAACTCAATAGACAGCGTGAATATCGATGGTTGCGCCACAGGCCTGAGCATATTTTGTCAAAGTTTTCATACTGGCCCCTAAAGGATTACTTTCCAGGCGACTGATGGCTGACGGGCGTAACCCCATTCGTTCGGCCAGCGCTGACTTTGTTAATCCCGCTTTTTCTCTCATTTCGTATAACATTTCTACCATCTCCAGTTCTTTATCGGCATCTTCATACCCTTTGACAGCTTCTGGAGTATTAAGCAGTTTTTGCTTTACCAGGCTGAACGGAACACCTTTTACTTTCATCATTTCATCTCCTTCAGGCGCATCCTGGCGATTTCAATAGCTTTCGTTGGTGTCTTTTGCGTCTTTTTCACAAATGCATGCAACATATAGATTTCATTACCCGTTGCATAAGCGTACAGTGTTCTTGCGATATTTTTATCCCCGACTCTCAGTTCAAAAAGCCCTCCGCCAATTACACGGCTGTGAGGCATTTTCATTTTGTTACCTTCCTGTTCCAGCCGTTCAATCAGTCTGGTCATACGACCACGCAGATTGTCTGGTAATTCCAGCAGTTCATCCAGTGCGGCTGGGTGAGTAATCACATTAAACATATTATAGCCTCCAGAATGACAAAATACACCAAAACAGGAAAATTGCGCAAACAGCAAATTTCATCAATAAATGAAAATACACTCTGGGTTCGGAGGGGGCACTGGAGAAGAGGGATTTTTTGATGCCGCGCCAGCGGCATGGAAGGCGGCACGCTGTGGTTACATGTGATACCGGAGTAAAAC
>NZ_AEJZ01000451.1:0-4377 GCF_000208525.1 Escherichia sp. TW14182 | reverse complement strand
CTGCCACAGGTTGCCAGCCCGCTGACTTTCGCGACCGAAGAAGAAATTCGTGCCGTGGTTAAAGCCGGTCCGGGTTCACTGGGTCCGGTAAACATGCCGATTCCGGTGGTGATTGACCGTACCGTTGCGGCGATGAGTGATTTTGCTGCCGGTGCTAACATTGATGGCAAACACTACTTCGGTATCAACTGGGATCGCGATGTTGCTACCCCGGAAGTTGCTGATATTCGTAATGTAGTGGCTGGCGATCCAAGCCCGGATGGTCAGGGTACGCTGCTGATCAAACGTGGTATCGAAGTCGGTCACATCTTCCAGCTGGGTACTAAGTACTCCGAAGCACTGAAAGCCTCCGTACAGGGCGAAGATGGGCGTAACCAAATTCTAACTATGGGTTGCTACGGTATCGGGGTAACACGCGTAGTCGCTGCGGCAATTGAGCAGAACTACGACGAACGCGGCATCGTATGGCCTGACGCTATCGCGCCGTTCCAGGTGGCGATTCTGCCGATGAACATGCACAAATCCTTCCGCGTACAGGAGCTTGCTGAGAAACTGTACAGCGAACTGCGCGCGCAGGGCATCGAAGTGCTTCTGGATGACCGTAAAGAGCGTCCGGGCGTGATGTTTGCTGATATGGAACTGATCGGTATTCCGCACACTATTGTGCTTGGCGACCGTAACCTCGACAACGACGATATCGAATACAAATATCGTCGTAACGGCGAGAAACAGTTAATTAAGACTGGTGACATCGTCGAATATCTGGTGAAACAGATTAAAGGCTAATGCCAGAAAGGGTCCTGAATTTCAGGGCCCTTTTTTACATGGATTGTATAAAATGGATAAACCAAAGGCGTACTGCCGCCTGCTTCTCCCCTTCTTTCTTTTACTTTCGGCCTGTACCGTTGATATCAGCCAGCCAGACTCATCAGCAACAGCGGTGGATGCCGAGGCGAAAACATGGGCAGTCAAATTCCAGCATCAAAGCTCTTTCACCGAACGATCAATAAAAGAAATAACCGAACCTGATCTCAAACCCGGCGATTTGCTGTTCTCCTCAAGCCTTGGGGTAACCTCATTTGGTATCCGCGTCTTCAGCACTTCCTCTGTAAGTCACGTTGCAATATATTTGGGTGAAAATAACGTTGCAGAAGCGACTGGAGATGGCGTCCAGATTGTTCCTCTTAAAAAAGCCATGAAGCACAGTGATAAGCTTTTCGTCTTACGAGTCCCGGATCTGACCCCGCAACAAGCCACAGAAATCACCGCTTTCGCCAATAAAATCAAAGACAGCGGTTACAACTATCGTGGCATTGTCGAGTTCATTCCGTTTATGGTGACCCGCCAGATGTGCTCACTAATTCCTTTTTCCACAGATTTTCGCCAACAGTGCATCAGCGGGCTGGCAAAAGCACAGTTAAGCGGTGTGGGCGAAGGAGACAAAAAGTCGTGGTTTTGTTCAGAATTTGTCACTGATGCATTTGCCAAAGCCGGGCATCCGCTTACGCTGGCGCAATCGGGCTGGATTAGCCCTGCCGATCTGATGCATATGCGTACTGGCGATGTCTCTGCGTTTAAGCCAGAAACGCAGTTACAGTATGTTGGACACCTGAAGCCTGGGATTTATATCAAGGCGGGTCGCTTTGTTGGGCTGACTCAGTGATGAAAGCCGGAGAATGCTCCGGCTTTCAATTACTGCCCCAAACTACTGCAATCCTGGTTTGGGTAAAATTTCCCTGCCGTATCGGGCGCTAATACTTTGGTCGGCGCACCGGTATCCGGGTTAGCCTCAAGCGTAAAGTGACCTTCTACAGACAGTAACACGGTTTTTTCACTGTTACCGCGAGCAGCCAGGTAGCCACGTTCCAGCTCTGCGTTATTCGCCACCATGAAACGTTTTCCAGTCGCGCAATCAGTAAAGGTCGCCGCATCAGCCATATAAAAATACATGCCACGCAGAGTCATCGGTGTCATGGGGAGGCTGGACTTTGCAGGTTCCAGCGTGTAGTTGAACTGCGATTCAATCGGATTACCTTCACGATCGAGCATCTCCAGCGCATCCCCTTTCGCCCGATAATATGACTTTTCACCTTTGCTGTCGGTTAATACCAGCTTGTCAGCGGTTCGCGCCCATGTACCGTAGGAAGCGAAGGATGAAGGCTCTTCGCGCGCACCCAGATAACGCTCATTCATCACCCATGTTCCGTCTTTTTCGAGGAACAGAGAGGTTTCGATTCCTTCGCAATCGGCACACGGCAGCACGCCGCGCCAACTTTGCGGCATCGGTTTCAGTTCGGCAGCCTGCGCCGGGGAAAGCGTATCGACTTCGGCCCGATTATTACATCCCATCAGTGTAAAGAGGCTGATTACAGCCATCGCTGTCACAATCGCTTTTTTCACCATCCATTCCTTCTTTTTATTCCCGACCGCTGCGCACTTTGCCACGCATCGCCTTCACGCTTGATTTTTGTGCTTTCGATGCCAGCCTGCGCTCTTTCGATGCGCGGGTAGGTCGTGTCGGTCGCCGGGCTTTTTGTTCTGTTGTTAATTCTTTAATCACTGTCACCAGCCGGGCCAGCGCCGCTTCGCGGTTCAGCTCCTGGCTGCGGTATTCCTGTGCCTTAATGACTATCACCCCATCGCTGCTAATCAGATGATGGCTGGCGGCGAGCAGGCGCTCTTTGTAATACTCTGGCAGGCTGGACGCCCGAATGTCAAAACGCAGATGAATAGCCGTTGAGGTCTTATTAACATGCTGCCCGCCCGCGCCCTGCGCACGAATGGCGGTGATCTCAAGCTCACCATCGGGAATAGCAACATGTCGGGAAATCACAATCATGAAGGTTGTTGCCAGGCGGTTAAGTTCACTTCCAGATTATTCTTATCATCCGATAACCAGATCACGCCATCCTGAATTGTTGCCTGCAGCGTCATGGTACGATCGGCAAAGGCGCTTACTTTCGCCAGTTGCTCGTCATCCAGATACCAGACGGAAAGATTGGCAAACTGCGCGCATTTGCTCTGATTTTGCTGCCACCAGATTTGCGCCGCCCGACTATTATAGGCAAACAGCGCCACTTCTGCGGCCTGGGTGCAGGCTTTCTTAACCCGCCGCTCATCCGGCAGCCCCAGCTCAATCCACAAATCAATGCCCAGGTGATCGTTACGCAGCCACGCTTCCGGCTCATCATCGGCACACAAGCCACGGGTAAATTGCAGACGTTCATCGGCATATTTCAGCCACGCCAGCAGGCGCAGCATCATACGCTCCTGGGTTTCTGAAGGATGGCGCGCCAGCGTCAGAGAGGCATCGAGAAACTGGTTGCGGTCGAGATCGGCCACATTAACCGTCGCTTTATAAATTGTCGCTTTAAGCGCCATAAGAAAACTCCTTTCGAATCAGGAGGCCATTGTAACGGAATACGTGCAGTTGCGGCGCTGATATTGCAGAAATGAGTGTGGTATAGTCACCTTGCGAAACAGAGTTTATCTTCGTAGGCTTAGACTTGCATCCACGGTTAAGTCAGAGTGCTGACAGGAGGGCATGTGGAAAAATATTGTGAGTTAATACGCAAGCGGTACGCGGAAATCGCCAGCGGAGACTTAGGATACGTTCCGGACGCGCTGGGCTGCGTTTTGAAAGTGCTGAATGAAATGGCTGCCGACGACGCCCTTTCTGAGGCTGTCAGGGAAAAAGCAGCATACGCTGCGGCAAACTTACTGGTGAGCGATTATGTCAATGAATGATACGTATCAACCAATCAATTGTGATGATTACGATAATCTTGAGCTCGCCTGCCAGCATCATTTAATGCTGACACTTGAGATGAAAGATGGCGAAAAATTGCAGGGGAAGGCCAGCGATTTAGTCTCCCGCAAAAATGTGGAGTATCTGGTCGTCGAAGCCGCTGGCGAAACCCGCGAGCTGCGTCTGGATAAAATTACCAGCTTTAGCCATCCGGAAATCGGTACGGTGGTGGTGAGCGAGTCCTGATTCACTTTTGCCGGATGCGACGTTTGATACGTCTTATCCGGCTTTCACTTAACTAAGCGTTTCTCTGCCAGACAAAACTTACGCCATTCTCATCTTCAGCCACACCGTCTTGCGTCACAAAAATCCCCGCCGCCGCAATCAGCGTTTCGCCATAAAACAGTAGTGGCGTGGTGTCACGTAGCCACGGCGGCACGCCCAGCTCCTGCCAGATTTTCTTTAGCTTGCGCCCACCGTTGCGCCCGACAATATGCAGCAATCCTGGCGCTTTAAAACGCACGCTGACCGCTTCGTCTGCACGCGGAGGGCGAATATCTCCACCCGCAATAAGTTGCACACTTCCCAGACTTGCCGGTAATTCCAGCGGCTGGTGGGCAGCCCCCCAC
>NZ_AEJZ01000452.1:0-1749 GCF_000208525.1 Escherichia sp. TW14182 | reverse complement strand
CTTTCAGTTCTTCAATTCGAATATTGGTTATGTCTGCATGTGCTATCTGCGCCCATATCATCCAGTGGTCATAGCAGTCGTTGATGTTCTCCGCTTCGATAACTCTGTTGAATTGCTCTCCATTCCATTCACCTGTAACTCGGAAGTGCATTTATCATCGCCATAAAACAAAACTCGCCGTAGCGAGTTCAGATAAAAGAAATCCCCGCGAGTGCGAGGATAGTTACTTGTTCATATTATTAATCGTCAATGTATTTTGAGCATTGTGGGCAATCATCGATCCCACAATACGATTCATATGCATCCTTTATTGCGTCGCGGGCTTCAGTAAGAGTATTGAATAAGTTGCAGCTATTATCTTTTTGATATAGGTAAGTTCCTAATTTATAAGCAGAAGAAGCATCATTTCCGCTGTCTAAAATTACATCGTTATGGATTCTGCACCTTGCAAGAACTCCTGATCCCATAAGGGTCTGCATAGCCCATTGCTCTTGATCTTCACACAAATCATGAATGCTCATTTCAACACCTCTCTTCACGTTTCACACACGTTAAGATTAACAGTGTTTTTACATGCTTTGGAAGATTTATTTTATAAAAACTCTTTTAATACAAATAGATATAATAGTTCACTATTATAGCTCCTTTAATCGAGGCGGTTCTGGTAGAGGCATCCAGTGTGTGGCATTACTAATTAAGCCATATTCATTAGTTTGAGGATGGCCGCCGCGATCGTCTCCGTATTTAAAACTTTCCATAAAACCATAATGCTTACCCCCATTAACGCTCACAAAACCGTAATAAGCTGGTATAACGCCGATCTCACACGTAACCAGCAAAGGAAAACCAGTTCTCCAATTTAGTTCGCCGATTTCAGGCATCTGCTCACTACAGCTTATCCAACCATCCGGAGTTACCGGAGAGTTGCCGCGTTCTTTAATGTGCAAGCGAGGCTCACCATCTTTTGGTTCAGGCCACTGGCGTTCCATGTTGATCTTCAATTTATTTTCCATAGCAGCGGTAATTTCAGCATCACTGATACCAGCACGGCGCTGTGCATCCCACAACAGGAACTGCATATCAGCCCACTCGCTGAGATCGTCAGGTTCGGCTGCGGCTTCCAGTGCCTCTTTTGAGAGGTGTTTCAGTGGACCAATGGGGCCAACGCAGCCAAATGTGGAGTCAGACCATTTGGCATGCTCGTGGCGAATCTGTTCGCGTTCCAGTGAGGCGAGAGCGATTTTAAATGCTGTAAGCATGTGTGCTTGATCGTTGTCGAGTCCGAATGGCATTTCATCTCGTGCTGACTCAATACTGGTAATCGTATTTTGTAGCCATTCTTTGGTAAAAGTGCTCATCGTAAAATATCCTCTATACTGGTAAGTCCTTCATTATTTAGCCAGATCATGGCGTCATCCGGCAACTTGCTGTCTGGTTTGGCGTTTTTGAGAGAGGAACTCAGTCGCTTAATCCACATTGTCACCTCAGTAATGCGCCTGTCTTTGCCTTCCAGCTCAACACGCAGCTTCCCTACCGTTAGCGCAATATCCTCGTTCTCCTGGTCGCGGCGTTTGATGTATTGCTGGTTTCTTTCCCGTTCATCCAGCAGTGTCAGCACAATCGATGGTGTTACCAGCTCATGGAAAAGGTCCGCGTCAAATCCCCAGTTGTCAGGCATTGCCTGCTCTGCCGCTTCACGCAGTGCCTGAGAGTGAATTACGCTCACTTCGAACCTCTCTGTTTACTGAT
>NZ_AEJZ01000453.1:0-1321 GCF_000208525.1 Escherichia sp. TW14182 | reverse complement strand
GTTTTTCCCGGTACCAGGTTTTCCGCTGAACGCAAAATTTGTACACCCGGTCATCAATTCATCGGTGATGGATTTCGCCTGGCTTAACGCGTATCGCTGGCCGTCGTTCTGCACCTGGTAATTCGCAAACGAGCATTTACGGTGCAACGGCTGGATGCCAAAGCGATTCAGAATTTTTTCCACCCGCAACTGACGATTCAGGCGGTTGATCTCCTCGCAACGTTTCTGGCCTTCAGCAAGTTGCCACTCACGCCACTCCGCAACCGTTCTGAATGGGGCGGTTACATGTGGTGGGGTCAGTCTGCGGATACGCTCCAGAACGCCGCCTGTCGCAATATTTTTCATGGTCTGTTACCCCCTGAAGCCTGGCGGGATCGCACTGTCCGGCAACGAGACGGTGTTAACCTGTCGGAGCAACGTCTCAGGCCGAACACCTTTCGGCGCGAACAAGCCCTGGTATTCATGGGCAATGCTGTGTCTAATCACCTGCTCAGGGGTAAAACCCTGCTGGCGGAATTTTTCCAGCTCCCGTATCGCCCCGTTAGCGCCCTGCTCCGTTCGAATCGGTTTTCGCAATGCCTGCCTGAATTGAACCCACTCATGCCAGAGTGTTTCCGGCAACCACTCAGGCAGAGCAACTGACAACGGGTCGAATTTTTTAGTCGCTCGTTTTTGGTGAGGGAGATTTAGAGGGAGATCAGTATTTATATCTTCCTCTTCCTCTTCCTCTGGTAACGCTTTTTGATCCGTTTGTGTAACGCTGGCAGCGTTACCTTTTCGTTTCAGTTCACGTATTTTTGTTACTCGCTCGTTTGTAACCGCCCGTTTTTTTGAGCTTTTTCCGTTATGACGTTCAAAGTTAGGTAGCGAAAGCCCACCGTCATTTTCGACCAGCCATCCAACCTGAATTAGCGCATCAGCAAAACCAGCCATAAAAGTGATGCGATCTATTGCACTTTTTGTAACGCTGCGAGCGTTACACTCTACGTTACCGTCTATCATTTGTTGATCCGCCCATACCCAGAAGCGAATGACTTTCCCTAATGCGGCATCTGGATCAATATTCAGAATCTCAGCAAGCCTGAATATTTCCGGCTTATCCGGCGTAATAACCTCGAGCTTTATCCAGTTTGAAGCCATATTGTTTTCACCTTGTAACGCTGTGAGCGTTACATTTAACTGATACCGAACAAAACAGTCCGGCACGATTAATTTCAATCAATGCACTACGACAGAATCGCCGGACGACTCGCCGCCGCTGAAATGCGCTTTCCGGTAAACGGCCTGGACTGCATCATCATGCGCATCAATTGCCGTACTC
>NZ_AEJZ01000454.1:0-6470 GCF_000208525.1 Escherichia sp. TW14182 | reverse complement strand
AATCTTTTTGGGGTTTTAATTCCTATCGATGAACGCTGACGGTGTGGCCACAGCCACCCTGACCAGCCAGACTGCCGGTATTATCCGGGTTACGGCCACCACCCGTAACCAGACGGCAAAAGCGGCTGATGTGACCTTCGTTGCCACCATGCAGGGAGAACTGCTGGCTGACCGTACTCAGGCGCGGGCCGATGGTCAGGAGGCTGTCAGCTACACCCTGACGCTGAAAACTACTGACGGTAAGCCCCTTTCAGGGAAAAACGTCACATTCACCACCACAGCCGGGCAACTGAGCAGGACACAGGGCACCACCGACCAGAACGGCCAGCTGTCTGTGCAACTGACCAGCACCCGTGCCGGACAGGCGGTGGTGAATGCCTCCGTGGACGGCACCACCATCAGTGCCTCTCCGGTGACGTTTGAAACCCGCCTGGATTCCGCCATTGTGGTGAACAAAACCTCCGCCGTTGCCGACGGTCAGGACGGTATTATTCTGACCGCTGTCATCCGGGATGCCGCCGGCATTCCGGTCGCCGGGCAGACTGTCACCTGGCACACGGACAACGGGCAGTTCACACAGCAGGATGCAGTGACAAATGCCGCCGGTGCCGCCTCTGCCACCCTGACCAGTACACAGGCCGGTACTGCACAGGTATCGCTTTCCCTGAACGGTACGACCACCACAGTAAGTGCACCCCGCGTCAGTTTCACGCAGCAGTTGTATCTCACCCTGCAGGCCGGCAGGACCACCGCTGTGGCAGACGGAAACGACGCCATCACGTACACCCTGGACGTGCGTGACGCGGCAGGTCAGCCCGTGAAGGATAAGGCCGTGCAGTGGAGCACCGATCTGGGCACACTTTCGACCCTGCAGGGCACAACCAGTGCACAGGGCGAAGCCACTGTGACGCTGACCAGCACACAGGCCGGACAGGCCGTGGTTAATGCCACCGTGGACGGTAAACAAATCAGCGCACAGTCTGTCACCTTCACCCGTACCGTCCGTGGTGTCATCACGGTTGAAAAAGAGCGTGTTTATCCGGGAAGCAGGCAGACGGTCACCCTGACGCTGACGGATGCCGCAGGCAACCCTGTCAGTGGCGAACGCGTGGACTGGCATGCTGACAGTGGCAACCTCTGGCAGACACAGGGCACCACAGATGCACAGGGCCGTGCCACCACGACATGGGAAAGTACCACGCCCGGAACGGCCACCATTACCGCTGACGCGTATGGTCAGCAGTACACAGCTCCCGTCATCACGGTCATGCCTGCCCTGACGGTCAGCAGCGTCACCGGCATCGATGCCACCGGCGCAGATGGTCAGAACTTTGGTAAGCATGTCCCCGACAACACCTGGCCGGGCGCGAAATTCCGCATCGATACGGAGAATACCGCCGGCACGGTCACCTGGACCGCCTCCTCTCCGGCGGTGAGCATCAGTGGCAATGTCATGACCGTGAAAAGCAATCCGGCAGGCGTCATCCTGACAGGTACGGATGCAGACGGACAGACCGTGACCCTGAATATGGGCAGCAACTGGTTTGCGCAGAGTGCAATGGAAAGCGGTTTTCTCAACATCGATGTTCCCGGCTCTGCCATCCATACCTGTAAAGCACTGAATGCAGGCGTTGCAACCGAAAGTCAGTTGAGCGGAATTATCAGTGAGTGGGGGGAACTCCAGAAATATCCGGGCTGGACATCACTGGCCAGCAACTGGCTGTACAGTAGCACCACCGTAGTGCGGAATGGCAAAACCTATTACCGGGCATTTTATCTGCCACAGGGCGTGGTCAGTGAACTGTCCGGGCCGAGTGGTTATTACGCCTGTCGCTAATGCTTTTCTGAACTGAAACATGATGTCGTAAGGTCTTAATTTACATCTTGCGACATCTATAAACACACATACAGATAATTACTTTCGCAACTCTGAGGTGATTTATGATTAACATCATCCAAAATGACAATGGCGACGACGATGATGATAAAAATACTTGTTGTATCAAATAGTGGGCATGAAAGGATAATTAATCTGAATAATTCCACTATTGAAGCACTTTCAGATAATGACTTTGCAAAAGTCACAAAATCATTACGCATATCAAAAAACAGAATGGTATGTATTATCCAGGATGGCAATCGTATTCTCCGCTGGGACAGAAGTTATGCTTCTCATGCAAAAAATCACTGGCGAAAAGTTGCTCCTGATAGTTTTGAAGTTTTAGGAACAATTGAAAATCTGCATTACCTGGGTAAACAAAATTAAATTGCCTAAGCCGTAAAGAGGTAAACATATGAGCAAAATCCGATTTGTAACTCCGCCATACCGACTTGTAACTCTGGCATCCGATATTAACAATATTAAAGAAATTTATTCTGATGATGAGTTAAACCGTTTGCTGGAAACTGTTAATCAGAATTGCCCGACCAGAATTATATTGCGTACCGTTGGGAAGAGTGTTGAAAACATGAAAGATTCATTAGAGGATAAAAACAATGATGACAAAATATGATAAGGAACGATTCAATAAAAGAATCAGTGATGAAGTACAGATTAGTGCCGATATCCGTATTAATGACTTCATGACAGAAAGTGCAGCTTACATCACTATAACCGAACCATCCCTGTATAAGCGATCAGAGCTAATTTTGAAAACGAAGAAACGGCCTGCCGTTAATCTGTTACAAATATAAACCGTAGTTAATTATCTTACAGGACGAATCTGCTCTGACGGATTCGTCCTGTCTTATATTAAGGAAAAGGTATAAAAATGAATGAGCGGATTAATGATAAAAGAAGATTTGAATACCATATTTGTAAGTTGCAGTTCTGCGCCAGAAAACTTACCGGTGATATTGACTGCGTATTCATCAGGGAAGGCAAATGTTTTAACTCTCATAACATTTTAATTCAGGGCAGAAAAGGGAAACTGTCCATTTTAATTAAACCAGCAGATGAATTAAGCATACCATCATCACTGAATATGAAAACCAGACGGCAATGGTTCATTACCCTGCCACCGGAGTATAATACTCATCAGTTTATTTACCGGATAATTCAGGAACCATCCTGCTCTGTCTGGCCACTCACTGTAAAGCCCGTCAAAACTTTCTTTAATATATCTCCTGCAGAAAGAAATAAAATAAAGAAAATACACAGAAAAAACGTTAAGTTTCTTCTGCAGGCACTGACGCTCGACGTAACGCAGGGAAATGTCCGTTTTCAGGATGCCGCCACTCGCTATACCGCCTGTACGGGTTGCGACATCAACACATCACTTCGCTATTTCAGTCATGTTTATCTTGAGCGTTAAACTAATTGCATCAGACCTCAGGGGGAATGCTTGTTAATTATCGGAA
Organism: Escherichia sp. TW14182; assembly: GCF_000208525.1. Classification (NCBI taxonomy): domain Bacteria; kingdom Pseudomonadati; phylum Pseudomonadota; class Gammaproteobacteria; order Enterobacterales; family Enterobacteriaceae; genus Escherichia; species Escherichia sp. TW14182. Next base: position 3,110 of record NZ_AEJZ01000454.1, on the reverse strand, counting down.
AATACGTAAAATAAAGGAAGTTTTGTTATTTTGTGATTTACAAAACTCAAACACAAAAACAACAAACGTACACAGACAATCAATACTTAACCATTAATAATAAGGGGACAACAAAATGAAAAAATTGTCAGTTCTTTCAGCCATCATATTATCAGTGGCAAGCGGTTCCGTGCTGGCTGACAACCATTCGTTTTCTGTCGGTTATGCACAGAGTAAAATTCAGGATTTCAAAAACATCAGAGGGGTAAACCTGCAGTACAGGTATGAATGGGATTCCCCGGTCAGTATTATGGGCAGTTTCTCCTGGATGAAGGGGGATGGCAATCAGGAATATCACTCATATGGCGATTCAATTAAAAACCAGGTTGATGCAAAATATTATTCCCTGCTGACCGGCCCTGTATGGCGTATTAACGATTACATGTCACTGTATGCGACTGGCGGCGTGGCGCATGTTAAAGCTGATGGTAAAACAGCATGGACAAATGTTGATGGTTATTTCGCCAGAGAAAATATTTCGAAAAAATCCACATCGTTTGCTTATGCTGCCGGGGTAATGATTAATCCGACAAGTAATATTACAATTAATGCCGGATATGAAGGAACCAGAGCAAAACTTGGCGATAATTATTCCATTAATGGATTCAATATTGGCGTGGGTTATCGCTTTTAATAAAGCAGAATGAGCATAATAGTGTTCATATCTGTTTTTTAATTAACCAACCGGTACATTATGTATCGGTTGTCTGTAACAAATCAATGCCGCCTGTAACGGGACGAATAACTGCTGTCATGAACGTAACCATGCGTCTGTTGTTGTCCGCAGGGGCTCCTGAAATTCATCTGACAGCTTTTCAATGTACAGGCTGATATTCTACATTCAGGCGTTTTGCCAGTCGTGACAGTCGCTTATCCAGCGTCCATATTTTAGCCCCGGGGGTAATCCTCGTTGATGCTAATAATGTTATATCAACCAGACCACACCCCAGGCCGAATAATTTTTCATTTTCAATGAACGCCAGAACTTCAGTAATCGTGGCCTGATGACTTTTCGGTAACAAATCTAAATCACTCAATGTTCGCTGTCTGGGCGCTGGCGGTGTACCACATGCAATTTCAGCCAGGATCATGGGGTGCATAAGAACAAAGTCTGATTGCAATAGCTGAATCAATGTATCATTTTTATTTTTAAAATGATCAACCCACACTGACGTATCTACTAATATCATTCCGCCACATCTCCACGCCTGCGTGGTGTTATCTCCATATCCGGGGCAGCTCCACCAAGTGAAGCCAGGCGTTTCGCAGCCTGCACACGAATAAACGTTTTCACAGCTTCACGGAAAATATCTGATTTATCCATACCCGGATCAGCCATTTCCAGCGCCTGTGCGTACAGAACATCGTCGATCGTTACAGTAGTTCTCATATTTTTGCATCCTGATGTGATATTTGATTCGATTATGAATCAAATATCACATCTCATCAAGTTACGCATCCGGACAAACAGTATTTGCCCGAATGGCTCTAACTTAATGCCGTCTGTAACGGGACGAATAATTGTCGTCATGAACGTAATCATGCTTCTGTTGTTGTCGCACATCGTCCTGCACCGGGGTTTTTGGTGCGCCTTCCATCAGCCAGCGCAACGACTCCCGGGCAATTTCCGGCTCATCCTTCTGCGGGCTGGCCGGTGCTGTATCATACCCCGCCATCTGCCGCTGTGCCCTGTCTGTTAACGGCAACGGCTTTTCACTACCCTCGTTAAACCACGGTACGATACTGCAGGCTTTATTCACGAACTGCGGCTCACCGGTAAAATACATCCTCTCCCCGCTTTTCACTTCCGCCAGAACCATCGCGCCGGCAATATGCTGGCCATCCTGACTGTAAGGATCCGCGATTTCTATCCTGTCACCGGTATCCTGCAGCTTGACTTCCCCGTCCTGACAATACTGGATACGCCCGTCACGCGTTATCTGCGTCTGATACCCCTCTATCTCATAAGGCCGGATATCATCCGCCACCGCACACACTATCGCGTTCTCACTGAGGCGGTTTTCCTGCTGCATCTTCTTCTGCATATAAAAACGTCCGCGCAGACAGGAAATCGCCGCTGCATCGTTATTCAGCGCCTGCTGCTCCACCCACTGCCAGTACCCCATTCGCCGGTTCTCCGGACGGGCATAAAACGCCTTTCTTTCCTCCCGCAGCGTCTCCTTCAGGGCTATCATGGCCTGCCGTCTCTCCAGTGCCAGGACGTTATAAGCCAGTTTACGCAGTAACGGATCGCGGATCTCCGCACGGACCTGAGCACGCCGCCAGGCAAACTGACCTGACACATGATAAAAACGTTCCCGGATCTCATCACGATCCATCTCCGGTCGGGTCCAGCCGGCACGGTACGCGTTATAACGGGCTTTCAGCGCCTCCCTTGCATCTGCCCGTTCCTCCCTGCGTGCACTGGATGCGCCAATGTCCCGCTTGTGTGCACGCACGTCATACACATACTCCTGCGGATAATTACTGCCGAGGTAGTTATCGTTTTCATCAAAGTAATTTTCCACTACCGGTGACGGTGTGAATTTCCCCAGGTAAGGCTCCAGCACCCGTTTCGTCAGATCAGGATGCAGCGTGCTGGCTTTGATGGGCGTGACCGTATCATCATGACGGGAATACACCGCCAGCCCTTCGCCCTTCTCCTTCAGCTCCAGACCGAGGCGAATCAGTTCAGTGTGCAGCGCCTCCCAGGTGGCTTCCCCGCTGTGCAGTATCTTCCCGATGGTGTGGCGGGCCTCATCCACGGCGTAGCTGTACAGACTCTCCTTATCCGCATGGTATTCCATCTGACGGGCCTTACGGGGAATGGATTTAAACTCATCCTGTTTTCTGATCCAGTTCCCGTTCTCATCTTTCTGGCAGCAACCGTTATCCGGTGTAAATCCGTATTTCTGCTCCAGTTCACGACTGGCTTTATGCAGTCTGAAGTAATCATCATAAAGGCTTGCCGCACGGTATGTTTTCGGGTTAATACGGTTCACGGTGATGTGACAGTGCACATGTTCCGTATCCCTGTGAATGGTAATATTCCGGTGACCTCATCTTCACAG
>NZ_AEJZ01000455.1:0-2877 GCF_000208525.1 Escherichia sp. TW14182 | reverse complement strand
TAAATCAGTAAGTTGGCAGCATCACCCTGTATCCATAAACAGTGTGTGTGCTACGTGAAAAATAACTCATGAACAATGTCATTCCCCTGCAGAATTCACCAGAACGCGTTTCGTTGTTGCCGAACGCCCCGGGCGTTGATTTTGCGACCGCCGTGGCATTACGAGGCATGGCCACCTCCACCGGTGCCACCCTGGCCTATCTTCTGACCCCGGAAGTGAGCGTCCTCTTCTGGTATATGCCCGACCAGCGACATCACATGCTGTTCACCACTATGTGGAACACTGGTATTCGTATCGGAGAAGCCAGAACGCTGCCCCCGGAGTCGTTTGATCTCGACGGGTTAAGACCATTTGTGCGGGTGCAGTCAGAAAAAGTCCGCGCGCGACGCGGACGCCCGCCAAAAGATGAAGTCAGCCTGGTTCCGCTGACAGATATAAGCTATGTCAGGCAGATGGAAAGCTGGATGATCACCACCCGGCCCCGTCGTCGTGAACCATTATGGGCCGTGACCGACGAAACCATGCGCAACTGGCTGAAGCAGGCTGTCAGACGGGCCGAAGCTGACGGGGTACACTTTTCGATTCCGGTCACACCACACACCTTCCGGCACAGCTATATCATGCACATGCTCTATCACCGCCAGCCCCGGAAAGTCATCCAGGCACTGGCTGGTCACAGGGATCCACGTTCGATGGTGTTTGCGCTGGATATGGCTTCCACGCTGGCAGTGCCTTTCACAGGTGACGGGCGGGATGCTGTAGAGATTCTGCGTACACTGCCTCCCCTGAAGTGATGGTATACACGCTTCCTTATATAAGCAGTGGTAAGCAGAACAGACATAACATAAGCTGGAGCAGGTAGATAAGCTGTAGTGAGTAAGTCATGTTTTATAAAGTGAGCAATGCCTCTGCATCGGGTTACGGGGCGACTTATGTAAGGAACAGGCAGATGGCAGCTCAGCCACAGACCGTACAGCAGGAAATTGAATATAAACTACAGTGAGCACATCATTCACTGCAGCTATTAATATAAACTGTAGTCAGTAAAGAGTCTCTCTTATCTGACTACAGTTTATGTTCAGCGGGATTTGAAGAGTTTTTCCAGGTCATCCAGCGTGATGCCCAGTTTTTCAAGCAGGGCAAGCTTCTCCGCCATCTCCGGACTGACTTTTTCCGTAGGTGAAGGTGGCAACGGATTTTCCTTACTCTCATCACTTGGCGCTTTTAACCGGGGGCGCCGGTAGTGAATACAGAAGAATTTTGTTCGCCCCCGCAGGATCTCCGTGTAATCAAGGTATCCAATCTCGCGCAACTGCTCCATTGCCCGTCTTACCGTCTGGTTCTGGGAAAATACCGGAGACTTCAGATTGAGGCGGGCACGCAGCCGCGCCAGCGATATCGGTGCCGGATCCCGGGGCAGGCTCTCTATAAAGGTGTAAAGTGCCTGGGCGGACTCCCGTCGCTTCAGGGCATTAATCGCCTTAAGCTGAAGAAGAACCTTTCTGTCAAACTGGTATAGTTCAAAAAGGCGGGGATCAGCCTGTAACTGAACAATATCCCGTTCAGTATCGTAGTAGGCTGACTGTACCAGATGGGTGATGTATTCCCGTGTGTGCTTCTCGTCGGTGCGGGAAAAGGAGATCACGGTACCTGCAATACGCTTCAGGGAAGGACTGATGCGGTCGCGAAGCCTGCGTGATGACTGGCTTGAAGGTATACCGCAAAGTTTTGCAAACTCGACAAAAGGCAGTTCAACTTTATCTCCAATCACGTTATGGCGGGCAAAGGAATGAATGATCCCCACCCAGGTCTTGAAATCGTTATCCATATCCAACCGGGGGCCAGTGATCTCAACCTTATCAAACCCTTCAGCCCGTGCCAGAGAAAGACGCGTCAGTTCTTCCGTGGCATCGGTACGTGACAGTGTATTTTTTTTACTGTTCTTCAGTGACTTAAGGGTGGGTACAAAGACGCCAAGACGCATCAGCGCCACAGGCTGTACGGTGTTGTTATTGTTTGGTGTCAGTGTCACCAGCTCACCGGAGGACTTATCCACCTCGCCGAACAGTTTTTTGATGTCTGAATTTTCGTTTTCCAGAAAGCCTCCTGTCTGTGGACAGTAAAAGAATAAACAGAAAATCGTGTGTCAGAACTCCGCTAACTGACTGAAGAAAAACCTGCAGCCTGTATTTAACAGCTGAGCCTGGTGTACTGACCATAGTTTATGTCATTAACTTACTTCAGTATATGCATTACTGAATACAGCTTATCATTAACCTGTTACAGTTTATCCATAACATGCCATAGCTTATGTGAACGTGGTTCCGGCCCATAAGTGACAAGGCTTGCAGTGATGTGAGGATCTTTTAATGGATCCTATATTGATCATTCATGGATCTGTTTACTGGATCGGGGCTCTGGATATGTGGATAAATCATTACAGGAAGACAGTATACACAACCGTTAGAGCGTACCTGCTCACTGTGACTACAGATACATTGCGCTTCCTCGCCGGTTCGCGGGCTTTGCCCGGTCACCGGTCTGCGGCGAGCACTGTTTTTTCTGATGTCTGTATTTACAGGTAATTTTCGATTCAATCTGCCGTACTTCCTGAACGTACGGTCATATCCGAAGTACACTTCATATGTTTGTTTCAATGCCAGGGATTGTGTATACAAACTACAGGCAAAGTCTGGTTATCACCGGTGGTGGGCTGCTTCAATGGAAAAGTTGTGAACGGATTGACACCATGCCTGATAACTCTGTCGTGTTGTCAGCGCCAGTGATATTTGCCATTTTCATGCCCGCTAAACCGCGCACAAAAGCTCTCTCATGGCTGAAAGCGGGTATGGCTTAGCAGGGCGGGGATGGGATAGG
>NZ_AEJZ01000456.1:0-721 GCF_000208525.1 Escherichia sp. TW14182 | reverse complement strand
AATTCGGATAAGGTTGTCATAAACAAACATGTTTCCCGCATATGGCGATTTTTCTTCCTTGTTTTTAAAACCAGCATCATGAGCAAACTGATCAATTTCTTCTTCCGTTGGTTTCGTGTTGATGTTTTGCGCTGTCGTTTCTGCAATGAGTTTTGCTTTATTTTCTACACAATGATTGTTTGTGAACGAATATGAATACAGTCCGGTAAAGGAATTGCGGACATGATTTGATAAATTTCTGATGAACAGTTTATCTACTAATATCATCGGGTTCCGCGCCAGTTGCGAGCGAATCACATCAGCGGCCATTTCCTGTATTGAAATTGGTAAATCTTTAAATTCCATAGTCAACCTCATCAGTCGGTGGTTTTAAATCACTCGCGAAACGTTTAATGCCGCGCTTTTTGCCAGAGCGGTAATATCCTGCGTCACTGACGCCAGTGTTTCAGAGAGGCGCTCTTTGTGATCAGTGGCCTGCTTCAGGTCATTAATGGCGCGTATCTTCCCGCGCATCCACTCATAAAGTTCATCATCGGTATAGTCTGGCGCGATGATGACGGGTTCTCGTTTCTGCATACTGATTCCTCGCGGTGCTGCTTCGCCTATCAGCCGTTAGATTTTGCCGAGCTGGAAAGCGCCTGTTTAAACTCACTGAAGCTGAGAGCTTCTTCGCCTTCGGCAAGGCCTTCGAAGTATTCTTCGTAAGCCTTTTCCATGATTG
>NZ_AEJZ01000457.1:0-3778 GCF_000208525.1 Escherichia sp. TW14182 | reverse complement strand
AGACGGCAATCAAAGAACTGTTTCGCTTCCTGATGGGTAAATGTCAGTTGCTGGCTGCCAATTTCCAATAGTTGGTCACGCACGCGCAGATTGGCAATGCCCAACTGCGGAAGGTTGCGTGACAGCACCACCAGAGTGAGATTTTCTGGTTGATGGCGAATGAAGAAGCGCATTGATTCGTGGATCACCGGATTGGTGATCAAATGGTAATCATCGATTACCAGGTAAAGTGGACTATGCCATTCCGCCAGTTCGATGAAAAGCTGGGCAAATAGTGACGTCAGACTGGCATATTGCCGTTTTTGCGTCATTGTTTCACTGATGGCGCAGTGACCGCTGGTTGCCTGTTGCACGGCGGCGATCAGATAGCTGGCGAAACGTTCTTGCTGGTTATCGCCTTCATCAAGCGAGTACCAGCCCAAATCGTTTTTTCCTGCCGCCCATTGGGATATGAGCGTTGTCTTTCCGTAACCCGCAGGACTTGTGATTAGCACCAGCCTGAAGTTGTTCGCGCCGGAAAGTTTAGCCAACAGGCGCTCACGAACCACAGTATGGTCGAGTCGAACCGGACGACTTAATTTTGACGGAATCAGCATAGTTAATCACTTCACTGTGGAAATTGAGGAAATATTATTTTTTTTGCGCTTCGTAATTAATAGTTATAAGTTCGGTCAGAAAACTGTGCAATGCAAGCGATGACGATTTTTTATGTGTCTGAATTTGCACTCTGTCACAATTCCAAATCTTTATTAATACTCCGTCTTAAAACAACGCAAATGCAGCGTGGATACTGGATTTTAGGGTGTTTTCTTTCAGTTCAAAAGCCTTATTAAAGCAACGATACCGCCTTAATTCCTGATGAAAGGTCTATCTAAAAACTTGATCTTAATAAATCTATTAAGAGTGAGATGACCCTCAATGGATATTTCATTGCTGAAACTATTTCGCCGCTTTACTTAATTTATAGAGTTACTTTCCGCTTTTTGATAATACGCAACGGCCATTTCTTACTGTTAATAGCAGGATTTCTGCGCTCTCTGGCACTGAGCTGATACTTTTGCAGTTGATTGCACTACCTTTAAGTGGTCGTGATCACATTTTCTTGCTCATCCCCGTCACTCCTCCCCGCCTAATCCCCCGTAGGATGAGGAAGGTCAACATGGAGCCTGGCAAACTAACGATAACGTTGTGTTTAATATCTAAGAAAACTGGAACTCCTATGTCACAACCCATTTTTAATGAAAAGCAATTTCAGGAAGCCCTGTCACGCCAGTGGCAGCGTTATGGTTTAACTTCTGCGGCTGAGATGACCCCTCGCCAGTGGTGGTTGGCAGTGAGTGAAGCCCTGGCGGAAATGCTGCGAGCCCAGCCTTTCGTTAAACCGGCGGCGAATCAGCGCCATGTTAACTACATCTCAATGGAGTTTTTGATTGGGCGTCTGACGGGCAACAACCTGTTAAACCTCGGCTGGTATCAGGCTGTTCAGGATTCACTGAAACCTTATGACATCAACCTGACTGACCTGTTAGAAGAAGAGATTGACCCGGCGCTGGGTAACGGTGGCCTGGGGCGTCTGGCTGCGTGTTTCCTCGACTCAATGGCGACTGTCGGGCAGTCTGCCACTGGTTATGGTCTTAACTATCAGTATGGTTTATTCCGTCAATCCTTTGTCGATGGTAAACAGTCTGAAGCGCCAGACGACTGGCATCGCGGTAGCTACCCATGGTTTAGTCATAACGAAGCTCTGGATGTGCAGGTGGGCATCGGCGGCAAAGTGACGAAAGAGGGGCGCTGGGAACCGGAATTTACCATTACCGGGCAAGCGTGGGATCTTCCAGTGTTGGGCTACCACAACGGTGTAGCACAGCCGCTGCGTTTGTGGCAGGCGACTCATGCTCATCCGTTCAATCTCACCAAATTTAATGACGGTGACTTCCTGCGTGCCGAACAACAAGGCATCAACGCTGAAAAACTGACCAAAGTCCTCTATCCAAACGACAACCACACTGCGGGTAAAAAGCTGCGCCTGATGCAGCAATACTTCCAGTGCGCCTGTTCGGTGGCGGATATTCTGCGTCGCCATCATCTGGCGGGGCGTAAACTGCACGAACTGGCAGAGTATGAAGTTATTCAACTGAACGATACCCACCCGACTATCGCTATTCCAGAACTGCTGCGCGTGCTGATCGATGAGCACCAGATGAGCTGGGATGACGCCTGGGCAATCACCAGCAAAACTTTCGCTTACACCAACCATACTTTGATGCCAGAAGCTCTGGAATGCTGGGATGAGAAACTGGTAAAAGCCCTGCTGCCGCGCCATATGCAGATAATCAACGAAATCAACAACCGCTTTAAGAAACTGGTGGAAAAAACCTGGCCGGGCGATAAAGCGGTGTGGGCAAAGCTGGCAGTTGTGTATGACAAACAGGTTCGCATGGCCAATATGTGTGTGGTAAGCGGCTTTGCGGTGAACGGTGTGGCAGCGTTGCACTCGGATCTGGTAGTGAAAGACTTGTTCCCTGAATACCATCAGCTGTGGCCGAACAAATTCCATAACGTCACTAACGGCATTACCCCACGTCGCTGGATCAAACAGTGCAACCCGGCACTGGCGGCGCTGCTGGATAAATCACTGAAGAAAGAGTGGGTTAACGATCTGGATCAACTGATCCATCTGGAAAAATTCGCCGATGACGCGAAATTCCGTCAGCAATATCGCGAGATCAAACAGGCGAATAAGGTTCGTCTGGCGGAGTTTGTGAAATCTCGTACCGGTATTGAGATCAATCCGCAGGCGATTTTTGATATTCAGATCAAACGTCTGCATGAGTACAAACGCCAGCACCTGAATCTGCTGCATATTCTGGCGCTGTATAAAGAAATTCGCGAGAACCCGCAGGCCGACCGCGTACCGCGCGTATTCCTGTTCGGCGCGAAAGCGGCGCCGGGCTACTACCTGGCGAAGAATATTATCTTTGCGATCAATAAAGTGGCTGATGTGATCAACAACGATCCGCAGGTTGGCGACAAACTGAAGGTGGTGTTCCTGCCGGATTATTGTGTCTCAGCAGCGGAAAAACTGATCCCAGCGGCGGATATCTCCGAGCAGATCTCCACGGCAGGGAAAGAAGCTTCCGGCACTGGCAACATGAAACTGGCGCTCAACGGCGCGTTAACCGTGGGTACGCTGGATGGTGCGAACGTTGAAATTGCCGAAAAGGTCGGTGAAGAGAACATCTTTATTTTTGGTCATACCGTGGAACAAGTGAAGGCAATTCTGGCCAAAGGCTACGACCCGGTGAAATGGCGGAAGAAAGATAAGGTTCTGGACGCCGTATTGAAAGAGCTGGAAAGCGGTAAATACAGCGACGGTGATAAACATGCCTTCGACCAGATGCTACACAGTATCGGCAAACAGGGCGGCGATCCGTATCTGGTGATGGCGGATTTCGCAGCCTATGTAGAGGCACAAAAGCAGGTGGATGTGCTGTACCGCGACCAGGAGGCCTGGACTCGCGCGGCGATCCTCAATACCGCCCGCTGCGGTATGTTTAGCTCGGATCGCTCTATTCGCGATTATCAGGCTCGTATCTGGCAGGCAAAACGCTAAGGAAGCTCGATGGAAAGCAAACGTCTGGATAATGCCGCGCTGGCGGCGGGGATCAGCCCCAATTACATCAATGCCCACGGTAAACCGCAGTCGATTGGCGCCGAAACCAAACGGCGTTTGCTTGACGCGATGCATCGAAGTACCGCCACGAAAGTGGCGGGGAAG
>NZ_AEJZ01000458.1:0-546 GCF_000208525.1 Escherichia sp. TW14182 | reverse complement strand
GTCAATTTTTTGGATGCCAGCAACTGGTTGAACATATTCCCCGTCTTACCGCCACCAATATACGACCAGCGCCCCCACATACGCAGTTTTCCCTGAATCCAGACACTTTCCAGCGTGGTGAGGCGAAGGTGTTCTCCGCTTTTTCCTGTATTCGTTGGGTAAATCACAAATATCCCTCCTTTCTCCAGATTTCTTGTGTGCGAAAAACACCTTCTGCATGCATCAGGCGTAATTCTTCTTTGGTGTAATCGCTGGTTTTTACCCGCCCGTCGATTAAATCGTGGCACGAGCTACAGGCAATCGCGGCCTGCATATCGTGTGGCTTTATCGCTGTTCCGCACGTTCCCGCCAGTCGGTAATGCGCCAGCACAGACGTTTCCGGATCGTGATTGCAGTAGCCAGGAATTCTGACGGTGCACATCTGCCCCCGCGCCGCTTTACGTAAATCCACCATTACACAAACTCCAGTAGCTGCGCGGCCACATTTTCGACTTGTTCCGGAGAGGAAAATTTACGGAACAGAATCCAGTTCCACAGCACATTCAG
>NZ_AEJZ01000459.1:0-558 GCF_000208525.1 Escherichia sp. TW14182 | reverse complement strand
CAGAATTTTTCTGTTTCATGGTTTTTATTCTCCGGTGTGATGCGATTTATTATTCTCGTGAATTGCCATCACTGTATTTAATTCGTTAATTACTGGCGTTAATAGTGTGCGCACAGCAGAAAACATCATTGAATCTGATTCATCGCCACTTTCCGGCACATCAATTAACTTAAGTAGTAATGCGTCCATTTCCTTTGCGCGGATTAATGCGTTTTCAGAATGAACAAGAACATCAAAGGGTATTTTATGCATCACACAGTTTCTCCCTGATTCTTTTAGTGTCCTCATTGAGGATGTCTGTAGCTTTTGTCAGTGAGTTTTTGGTAATTATTTTTATTGTTTTAAATTTTCTTTTGTCGTACTCCGACTGTGATTTCCTCTCCATGATCTCTACCATGCAATTTATATCCACAAGCGCATGTATCAGTACTTTTAATGCTTCGCCTGCTGCGTCCGGCGTGTTTTTATTGCACATGGCTCACCCCCTGGCGAATACGGGCAGCGAATACCATCACGCAGCCAGCCGGTGATTGCTGGCGTGCTTCCTGTTCGCTGGTG
>NZ_AEJZ01000460.1:0-812 GCF_000208525.1 Escherichia sp. TW14182 | reverse complement strand
ATCCCACATTTCAGAGTTGATGTAATACGTACCGGTAATGGTGATGGCCACACCCGGCTCGCCCCCGGCGAAGGTCATATCCTGCACATTGGTGATCGCCGTGTTATAGATATCGAAGTCACCAAACACCGTGCTGTCGCTATACACTTTTGCGTCGCCGATCGTGGCGTTTTTTTCCCATTGCGCCTTGAATTGTTTTCCCAGCGCCTGGCTACGCAGCAGATGAACACGCGCCTGTAAAATCATGTATGGCTGCGGCGACTGCACGGCTCCCGTCATAGCGGGTAAAAACTCCGTGATATTGCCCTGAAAGGACAATTCGACGCCTTCTTTTGCCAGAAATGAGGCGGACACATTCAGTTCGGAATGAGAGGTGAATTTAACGCTGGCGCGAACCCGGTTAAGGGTGCCAACGGGGATCATTGGATTAGGCACGGTTCAGTCCCTCACGAAAGCTGCATTGTCACATTGATGTTAAAAATGATTTCGACAAATCCGCGCATCGGCGTATAGGAGGCCGAAAGGCCTGCATAACGCCCGATACCGTAATCATTCGGATTAGTGTTGATATACTGGCGGAAAGGCACTGCATCGACGACAGGCTGACCGTTGACCAGGCCGTAAGATACGCCCGTATTGAACACCGCCTGTGCGACCTGCTGTAGACGGTCGATTCCGTCCTGGTTGTAGTAAAGCGGGTTAATTGGGTTATTGCTGCCGTTGATCACCGTGTTGGCGAGCTGCATATCGACGTTAATCTGCACCCAGTCTACGGAATACCAGTACGTCATATCGTTACCGTCACTGGTAAC
>NZ_AEJZ01000461.1:0-1853 GCF_000208525.1 Escherichia sp. TW14182 | reverse complement strand
ATCGCGATTGCAGTGATGAAACTGGCGAAGTCGCAGATCCCGTAATCGTAGAAGACATAGAGCCAGGTATTTATTACGGAATTTCGAATGAGAATTACCACGCGGGTCCCGGTGTCAGTAAGTCTCAGCTCGACGACATTGCTGATACTCCGGCACTGTATTTGTGGCGTAAAAATGCCCCCGTGGACACCACAAAGACAAAAACGCTCGATTTAGGAACCGCTTTCCACTGCCGGGTACTTGAACCGGAAGAATTCAGTAACCGCTTTATCGTAGCACCTGAATTTAACCGCCGTACAAACGCCGGAAAAGAAGAAGAGAAAGCGTTTCTGATGGAATGCGCAAGCACAGGAAAAACGGTTATCACTGCGGAAGAAGGCCGGAAAATTGAACTCATGTATCAAAGCGTTATGGCTTTGCCGCTGGGGCAATGGCTTGTTGAAAGCGCCGGACACGCTGAATCATCAATTTACTGGGAAGATCCTGAAACAGGAATTTTGTGTCGGTGCCGTCCGGACAAAATTATCCCTGAATTTCACTGGATCATGGACGTGAAAACTACGGCAGATATTCAACGATTCAAAACCGCTTATTACGACTACCGCTATCACGTTCAGGATGCATTCTACAGTGACGGTTATGAAGCACAGTTTGGAGTGCAGCCAACTTTCGTTTTTCTGGTTGCCAGCACAACTATTGAATGCGGACGTTATCCGGTTGAAATTTTCATGATGGGCGAAGAAGCAAAACTGGCAGGTCAGCTGGAATATCACCGCAATCTGCGAACCCTGGCTGACTGCCTCAATACCGATGAATGGCCAGCTATTAAGACGTTATCACTGCCCCGCTGGGCTAAGGAATATGCAAATGACTAAGCAACCACCAATCGCAAAAGCCGATCTGCAAAAAACTCAGGGAAACCGTGCACCAGCAGCAATTAAAAATAACGACGTGATTAGTTTTATTAACCAGCCATCAATGAAAGAGCAACTGGCAGCAGCTCTTCCACGCCATATGACGGCTGAACGTATGATCCGTATCGCCACCACAGAAATTCGTAAAGTTCCGGCGTTAGGAAACTGTGACACTATGAGTTTTGTCAGTGCAATCGTACAGTGTTCACAGCTCGGACTTGAGCCAGGTAGCGCCCTCGGTCATGCATATTTACTGCCTTTTGGTAATAAAAACGAAAAGAGCGGTAAAAAAAACGTTCAGCTAATCATTGGCTATCGCGGCATGATTGATCTGGCTCGCCGTTCAGGTCAAATCGCCAGCCTGTCAGCCCGTGTTGTCCGTGAAGGTGACGAGTTTAATTTCGAATTTGGCCTTGATGAAAAGTTAATACACCGCCCAGGAGAAAACGAAGATGCCCCGGTTACCCACGTCTATGCTGTCGCAAGACTGAAAGACGGAGGTACTCAGTTTGAAGTTATGACGCGCAAACAGATTGAGCTGGTGCGCAGCCAGAGTAAAGCTGGTAATAACGGACCGTGGGTAACTCACTGGGAAGAAATGGCAAAGAAAACGGCTATTCGTCGCCTGTTCAAATACCTGCCCGTATCAATTGAGATCCAGCGTGCAGTATCAATGGATGAAAAGGAACCACTGACAATCGATCCTGCAGATTCCTCTGTATTAACCGGGGAATACAGTGTAATCGATAATTCAGAGGAATAATTCAGCCTAGCGGTGTAATGCACCGCCAACTTGAAATATTTTTTATGAGAAAAATTATGAGATATGACAATGTTAAACCATGTCCATTTTGTGGTTGTCCATCTGTTACGGTGAAAGCAATTTCAGGATATTACCGGGCAAAATGCAACGGATGCGAATCCCGAACCGGCTATGGT
>NZ_AEJZ01000462.1:0-1909 GCF_000208525.1 Escherichia sp. TW14182 | reverse complement strand
TTACGCTACGTACTTCTCGGGGCGCTTACATTTTTTGTTCATATTTGGATATTCATCAAAAAACAGATCATATTTTTCACACAAAAAATGAATTTAAAATCACAAAAAATATTAAAGTGCGAAATTAAATGAACAGAAAAAAAATATATGCACTATCATCTGTGACTTAATAACGTAATCAATAAACACAAAAACTGTAAATGATTTGTTATTGCATTGATTTTTTAATGGTCTGGATGTGAAACAAAAGTGGAAAGGAAGGAGAGATTCAGAACCAGAGGCTGGTTATAATAAAATGGAAATTGCAAATACGGATGTGAAGAGAAATGAAGAAAGAGCAGATACTGTCTTTTATTCAGGAGATAAACACGCCATGCAAAACGGCTGAAATAGCCATGCGTTTTGACATGAGTGTTTATCAGGCTCGCCATTACCTTACATGTCTTGAAAAAGAGGGAAAAATCAAACGTACACCTCCCCGTCGTGGGGCCTGTATCTTATGGGTGGCAGCCAGAAACAGGGCTCCGTTTCCCAAACGGAACCCAAAAAGGAGGACACACTGTGTGTCCTCCTCATTTAAAAAACAGAATTACATAGCAGCAAGGTAAATTGCTGCTATTTCTTCGTGAGTAGCCTGAACAGGGTTGGTCAGGCCGCAGGCGTCCTTCAGAGCGTTAGTGGCCAGAACAGGAATATCCTCTTCTTTCACGTTCAGTTCCCGCAGGTTTGCCGGAATATTTACTTTCCGCGCCAGTTCTCTGATCGCTGCAATACAGGCCGCAGCACCTTCAGCATCATTTTTCCCTGCCACGTTCACGCCCATTGCCGCCGCACAATCACGTAAACGACCAGCCGCGACTCTGCTGTTGAATTCCTGGACATGCGGCAACAATACGGCATTACAGATACCATGAGGCAGATCGTAGACCCCCCCTAACTGGTGTGCCATAGCATGAACATAGCCCAGAGAAGCATTGTTGAATGCCATTCCGGCCAGGAACTGAGCATAGGCCATTGCTTCACGGGCTTCCTCATTTTTACCATCAGCCACAACAGCCGGCAGGTTTTCAGCAATCATGGTGACAGCCTTCAGGGCACAGGCGTCCGTGATCGGCGTTGCCGCGGTTGACACATATGCTTCAATGGCATGTGTCAGAGCATCCATGCCGGTTGCTGCAGTCAGTGATGGTGGCATACCGAGCATCAGTGCAGCATCGTTCACAGAAAGTATGGGAGTAACATGTTTATCGACGATCGCCATTTTTATATGGCGCTCTTCGTCAGTAATAATACAGAAACGGGTCATTTCCGAAGCCGTACCCGCAGTGGTGTTAATCGCAATCATTGGCAGCTGCGGTTTCACGGAACGATCAACTCCTTCATAATCACGGATATTGCCACCATTGGTTGCGACCAACGCAATTCCTTTCGCGCAGTCGTGCGGCGATCCACCTCCCAGAGAAATCACACTATCGCAGCAATTTTCCGTCAGCAGCCTCAGCCCCGCCGCGACGTTTTCAGTGGTCGGGTTAGGCTGCGTACCATCATAAATCACACTGAAAATATTATGCTTCTGCAGCGCTTTCTGCACATCACAGGCCATCCCCATTTCAGAAAGCATGCGATCAGTAACGATTAAAGTGCGCCGAAAACCGTAACCCGACATCATATTTATGGCCTCGTTCAGAGAGCCACAACCAAGAACATTTACCGATGGAATAAAAAAAGTTGAAATGGTCATTATTTTACTCCTGCAAAACGAAATATTTTCATTACAGTGCTGCGATACAAATTTTAAAACAGACAGAAT
Organism: Escherichia sp. TW14182; assembly: GCF_000208525.1. Classification (NCBI taxonomy): domain Bacteria; kingdom Pseudomonadati; phylum Pseudomonadota; class Gammaproteobacteria; order Enterobacterales; family Enterobacteriaceae; genus Escherichia; species Escherichia sp. TW14182. The sequence goes on along the minus strand of NZ_AEJZ01000462.1, from coordinate 99 downwards.
TCTGGAGGGTACTGATTTATCTTCCAAATAAATCAGTGTGAGTTCCTGTACGCTCGAATCGCAAAAGGTCTGAACCGCCCCGGTTTTCCTGGAGAGTGT
>NZ_AEJZ01000463.1:0-670 GCF_000208525.1 Escherichia sp. TW14182 | reverse complement strand
TTCAGGCCAGGTCATCGATTCACCTCCTGCTCAATATTTTTAAGGTCATTTTCCGCATACAGTATTGCTGTCCTGGCTGCTCGTAACCGGGCTTTGGCGTTTTTCTCTTCACGTTCAAGTTTTGCCACAGCTTCACGAAGAGCATCCCGCTTTGCATAGAGTGATTTAATCTCAGACACGATGTTTTCACCGTTTCTCGCACGGTCGAGAACAAGTTCGAACGGATCTAAAGTCAATCCACACCGTTTGCAGGTAATCGTACGATTCACTTCTGAAATTGTTGTACGGATATGCTGACAGCATTTTTGCTCGACACTTTTTTCGTCGGTTATCACAACGTTGAGGAGTCCTTCCTCCTCTGATTTTGGCTGTACGAGGGTGATAACATTGTCGACTTCATTTTTCATCAGTTCACCTCCTGCGGCGGTTCCGGTAGCGGCATCCAGTGGGTTACATTGCGGCTCTGCGTTTCGAAGAACTCCTCACCATTGCGGACGACATCAAAAAACTCACCGTCTCGATATTGCGCATAAAGAACGAATGCGCCATCACATAAAATAATTACGTGCTGACCATCTTTTGGCATTCGCTCACTACAGCTTATCCAACTATCTGGAGCTACCGGCGCTGACGGCGCTGACGGCGCTGACGGCGCTGCGTAAAGCGGTGT
>NZ_AEJZ01000464.1:0-2046 GCF_000208525.1 Escherichia sp. TW14182 | reverse complement strand
CCCCTTGCTTCACACCATGCCACCGGAGATATACCGGAGCGGGTGTATTCAGCAATATACTCCTGCTGCAACGCCCCCCAGTCCGGTCTGCTCATCAGTTAGTCCTGATTTTTATCCACCCTGAGTAGTTCGCGCAGGGCAAAGGCATCCCCTTTTCTGGCAAGCTTAAACAATGCCGCCCGTAGCTCGGCTTCACCTTTCGCTCTGCCCTTACGGATGGACGCATAAAAATTTGTCATTGCTTCCCGATTTTCTTTCAGTCGGTTCAGATCAACATCCAGAACGTCAGCTATTTGTTGTGCAGTCATCCGGCACGCTGCCAGAGACTCGACTTTCGAATACGGAATCATTTGTCACCCCCATTGATATGCAGGGTGTCTTCTTCCTGTATTTTTCGTGAAGGATTTTTACTGCAGCGTTGTTCCAGGTGACCTGATGGTGAATGCGTTTATGGCTGGCACCCATCAGTGAGATTTTTACGCACGACGGCGCATACATGACGGAGTAAAAACTTTTAACGTAGGTTCCGGAATCCAGATACAGCTCGGTCATTCCGCCGCTGTTTTTCTGCGTCTGTTTCTGCCCTAACTGGACAGCACCGATCGTCATAAACAATTCACCACGGCGACCGAGATTCGTGTACGTATTCACATCCTCGTTAATGCGCCCCATGAATGAGAACGGTCGCTCGACCGAACAGATAAAGCTGTTCATTGCCTTGCGTTTCACCCATGAAGCATGGCCGCCATTGTCACCAAGAAAATCCCCGCCCTGCGACATAGCGATGGAAAGAGCAGGTATTGATTCGTAATACGCCAGCATTTCAGAAAGGATCGCATCCAGTTTCCTTATCGGAAAATAGGCCTGGTCATAGTTGCGATCCACCCGAAACTGAAACTCGTGATAATCATCATCGAGCTGAATGAAGTATTTACACCCGACCTTTTTTGCCAGGTCAAAACTGGCATTACGGGCGTAAAAAATTGAGCGACGATCACCGAAATTATCGGCTTCGTCAAAACGACTGGCGATATCGGCTTTGGAAAACACCAGCACCTGTTCACCAAATTCTGCTATGTACTGATGCCGGGTTTTATCTTCATCATCAACGACGATAAAAATTTTCCCGGTATAGCCAGCACGACGCAAAGTCCGGTAAGTCAGAACTTTGTCCGGTCGCCCGTGAGTCAGAATAAAGGCGCAAAAATCATCACGCATATTCCTCCTCCCCGCCATGCATGATCTCCACCATGTGCTGCGTCATCCGGACAAATCCATTTTCAATAGCCTGCTGATAATCAATGATCACCAGCGCCGACTCCTCAAAAAGGCGCTGAATTTCAGCGGGGGCGTGAGCGTAATAATCCGCAATTCTGCTGAAATTAAACACCGTGTGGCGTTCTGCCGCGCACAGGAGGAATTTTTCGATATCAGGCTCAAGGGACGCCGAACGTATCCGGCTGATCAGCTCCTGAGTTTTCGTATCGTCGTACAGTTCACTGATATCCGGTTTATCGCCCGACGGCTCATAAACAGGCGTATCAATTTTCGTCGTATACGGCTCCTCCTCATTTCCTGTACCGGGCAAAACATCCGTCAACAGTTCATCAATTTCTGTCGGGCTGAAGCCTGTCAGGGAGACATCAAAATCAGCATTGATTAGGTCCGACAGCTCCATCCGTAACAGATCTTCATCCCAGCCAGCATTCATCGGCAGGCGATTATCTGCCAGGCGGTACGCCTTTTTCTGATCATCCGTCAGACCAGACAGAACGATGACCGGAACGGAATCCATTTTGAGCACTTCAGCCGCCATAACGCGACCGTGACCCGCAATAATTTCGCCCTTTTCATCAATCAGCACCGGATTAGCCCAGCCGAATTGCTTAATGCTTTCTACCAGCTGTGCCACCTGCTCAGGGCTGTGTGTCCTGGCATTGTGTGCATACGGAGACAGTTCTTGTAACGGGCGATAGACGATCTTCAATTTCTCGCTCATACAGCCTCGCTTTATGAATAAAAAAGCCCGCTATCGGCCAGTGCGCT
>NZ_AEJZ01000465.1:0-586 GCF_000208525.1 Escherichia sp. TW14182 | reverse complement strand
ATCCGCATCTGAATTTAAAAAACGCCTGTTACATGTGGCAAAAGGCGGCATTTATACCGGAACGACTACGCAGCTTGACGCATTAATAAAAAATGACCTTCCTGCAATAAAAGAGGTTATTGGTCAGGATTTTATCGGATACAACAAGGAAATTGGGGCATGGCTGTTTAATGATATTGCTGTTCACAAGGGTAAAACTTATGAAATCAATGACGAAGATTATTTTGAAATTGATGGCATAAACGCAAAACCATTAAGCGAAAAACCCACATTACAGATTAACTACAAAAAACCGGATGAATTTACAGCGTCATGGGTGGAAGATCTCTGGCTGGCTTTTGGCGAAAAGGGAATTATTACCCTGGCTTTCTGGCTGGGTTCGCTGTTCAGTGAACAAATCCGGGATAAAGAAGAATCCTTCCCCTTCCTTGAAGTCACCGGGGAGCCCGGAACGGGTAAATCAACATTGATTGATTTTTGCTGGCGGCTGTGCGGTCGTGACAACTATGAAGGCGTAGATCCAACCAAAGGATCAGAGGCGGGCTGGAAGCGCACCTTTGGACAGGTCGCCGGATTACCTGTTGTT
>NZ_AEJZ01000466.1:0-2862 GCF_000208525.1 Escherichia sp. TW14182 | reverse complement strand
TGCGACGCTGGCGCGTCTTATCATGCCTACAAGTCTGAACCGTAGGTCGGATAAGGCGCTCGCGCCGCATCCGACACCGTGCGCCGATGCCTGAACCGACGCTGGCGCGTCTTATCATGCCTACCCACTGTTTTTACACTGATAAATTTTTCCCCATCTTTTTTTATTCATTCATATAAAAAATATATTTCCCCACGGAAACGATTGCTTTTTATTTTCAGATGAATAGAATGCGGCGGATTTTTTGGGTTTCAAACAGCAAAAAGGGGGAATTTCGTGTCGCAAGATAACAACTTTAGCCAGGGGCCAGTCCCGCAGTCGGCGCGGAAAGGGGTATTGGCATTGACGTTCGTCATGCTGGGATTAACCTTTTTTTCCGCCAGTATGTGGACCGGCGGTACTCTCGGAACCGGTCTTAGCTATCATGATTTCTTCCTCGCAGTTCTCATCGGTAATCTTCTCCTCGGTATTTACACTTCATTTCTTGGTTACATTGGCGCAAAAACCGGCCTGACCACCCATCTTCTTGCTCGCTTCTCGTTTGGTGTCAAAGGTTCATGGCTGCCTTCACTGCTGCTGGGGGGCACTCAGGTTGGCTGGTTTGGCGTCGGCGTGGCGATGTTTGCTATTCCGGTGGGCAAGGCAACCGGGCTGGATATCAATTTGCTGATTGCCGTTTCCGGTTTACTGATGACCGTCACCGTCTTCTTTGGTATTTCGGCGCTGACGGTTCTGTCTGTAATTGCGGTTCCGGCGATTGCCTGCCTGGGCGGTTATTCCGTGTGGCTGGCCGTTAACGGCATGGGCGGCCTGGAGGCGTTAAAAGCGGTCGTTCCCGCACAACCGTTAGATTTCAATGTCGCGCTGGCGCTGGTTGTGGGGTCATTTATCAGTGCGGGCACGCTCACCGCTGACTTTGTCCGGTTTGGTCGCAATGCCAGACTGGCGGTGCTGGTGGCGATGGTGGCCTTTTTCCTCGGCAACTCGTTGATGTTTATTTTCGGTGCGGCGGGCGCTGCGGCGCTGGGGATGGCGGATATCTCTGATGTGATGATTGCTCAAGGTTTGCTGCTGCCCGCGATTGTGGTGCTGGGGCTGAATATCTGGACCACCAACGATAACGCGCTGTATGCGTCAGGTTTAGGTTTCGCCAATATTACCGGTATGTCGAGCAAAACCCTTTCGGTGATTAACGGTATTATCGGTACGGTCTGCGCACTATGGCTGTATAACAATTTTGTCGGCTGGTTGACCTTCCTTTCGGCAGCTATTCCTCCGGTAGGGGGCGTGATCATCGCCGACTATCTGATGAACCGTCGCCGCTATGAGCACTTTGCGACCACGCGTATGATGAGTGTCAATTGGGTGGCGATTCTGGCGGTCGCGCTGGGGATTGCCGCAGGCCACTGGTTACCGGGGATTGTTCCGGTCAACGCTGTATTAGGTGGTGCGCTGAGTTATCTGATCCTTAACCCGATTTTGAATCGCAAAACGACAGCAGCAATGACGCATGTGGAGGCTAACAGTGTCGAATAACGCTTTACAGACCATTATTAACGCCCGCTTACCCGGCAAAGAGGGGCTGTGGCAGATTCATCTGCACGACGGAAAAATCAGCGCCATTGATGCACAATCCGGCGTGATGCCCGTAACAGAAAATAGCCTGGATGCCGAACAAGGTTTAGTTTTACCGCCGTTTGTGGAGCCGCATATTCATCTGGACACCACGCAAACCGCCGGGCAACCGAACTGGAATCAGTCCGGCACGCTGTTTGAAGGTATTGAACGTTGGGCCGAGCGCAAAGCGTTATTAACCCATGACGATGTGAAACAACGCGCATGGCAAACGCTGAAATGGCAGATTGCCAACGGTATTCAGCATGTGCGTACCCATGTCGATGTTTCGGATGCAACGCTGACCGCATTGAAAGCAATGCTGGAAGTGAAGCAGGAAGTCGCGCCGTGGATTGATCTGCAAATTGTCGCCTTCCCGCAGGAAGGGATTTTGTCGTATCCCAACGGTGAAACGTTGCTGGAAGAGGCGTTACGCTTAGGGGCAGATGTAGTGGGGGCGATTCCGCATTTTGAATTTACCCGTGAATACGGCGTGGAGTCGCTGCATAAAACCTTCGCCCTGGCGCAAAAATACGACCGTCTGATCGACGTTCACTGTGACGAGATTGATGATGAGCAGTCGCGTTTTGTCGAAACCGTTGCCGCCCTGGCGCACCGTGAAGGAATGGGCGCACGAGTCACCGCCAGCCACACCACGGCAATGCACTCCTATAACGGGGCGTATACCTCACGCCTGTTCCGCTTGCTGAAAATGTCCGGTATTAACTTTGTCGCTAACCCGTTGGTCAATATTCATCTGCAAGGGCGTTTCGATACGTATCCAAAACGTCGCGGCATCACGCGCGTTAAAGAGATGCTGGAGTCCGGCATTAACGTCTGCTTTGGTCACGATGATGTCTTCGATCCGTGGTATCCGCTGGGAACGGCGAATATGCTGCAAGTGCTGCATATGGGGCTGCATGTTTGCCAGCTGATGGGCTACGGGCAGATTAACGACGGCCTGAATTTAATCACCCACCACAGCGCCAGAACGTTGAATTTGCAGGATTACGGCATTGCCGCCGGAAACAGCGCCAACCTGATTATCCTGCCGGCTGAAAATGGGTTTGATGCGCTGCGCCGTCAGGTTCCGGTGCGTTATTCGGTTCGTGGCGGTAAGGTGATTGCCAGTACACAACCGGCACAAACCACCGTGTATCTGGAGCAGCCAGAAGCCATCGATTACAAACGGTGATTGGCTGGGTTACAGCGAGCGTAGTTTATGCCGGATGCGGCGTGAACGCCTTA
>NZ_AEJZ01000467.1:0-3082 GCF_000208525.1 Escherichia sp. TW14182 | reverse complement strand
CACCACAGTCAGGGCAGTTATCCCCGCCAGTCTGACCGCAGGCATTGCAGACTATTTCCGGTTCCTGTTGCACTACTGGCTCAGGTTGTTTCACATCCGGGCTGGTTTTTTCCGTTTCTGGCGTGTTTTGTTCCGTTTCTGGCTGGTTCTGGTACACAGAATCGCGAGTCTGGATCCCCTTAACCCATTTCGGATCGTTCGGGTCGCTAATTCCGTCAACAAATTCACCACGTGATGCAGCAAGCAATTTATCGGCATCGACAGGATTTTTTGATGGAATGTTTTCCCGGGCTTCATGGAGTTCTGCCCGCAGTTCCTGATATTTCGCATCAACAGAATTTACCTGTGACTGAGCATCCAGCGGCTGCGTGTCCTGATGATGTTCAGTTGCGTCCGGTTCCATTGTTTCAGCCTCTCCCTGTTCATCTGCCGTTGTTCCAGATGGTTGCGGTTTTTCTTCATCATCCTGTTTTCCTTCTTCTGTTACTCGCTGCGGCATCGGGGCAGAGGAGCGACCGCAGGCAATATCCACGATTTCCGGATCAGGGTTGGCATGATCGGTTTCAGTCAGTACTTTGTTCAGATATTCAGTGACGTGCGCGGGGATGACCTCGATCCCAATTGGTGCTTCTTTTACGGACGCAACCACGATGGCGCGGGAATAATCCAGCCCGCCAGGCATGGTGATGAATTTGTCGCGAAAAACAGAAAAGGGCGGTTTATTTTCAGCGATAATTTCCTCAATGCGTTTCGCGTGTGCCGGATGAAGGTTATAGATGTCCACGTCCATTGAACGGGCCAGTACGCCAGTGGCTACATCGCGCGCCAGTGACGTCAGATCGTGGACGAAACCTTCGCCGCGATCGGTGAGGTTCCCGCCGCCAGCATTAGCACCGGAAGCCGTGCTAGTGATGCGTGAAACACGATTCCCTTTTTGCCATTCTTTTGTCAGAAGACCGCGATCAATGTGTTCGGTATCCAGCCAGGCTGAAATGAAATTCTTAAATTCATAGGGCTGATGTTTTTTCGTGATAGAGAAAACTGCCTTAATTGCATCAGTCAGGCGGAGCAGGGCGGCATTATCCAGAGTTGTCGGTTCTGCCATGCCGCGTATGGCCAACAGCAGATTCTGGACATAGCTGTTTTCCTGATCCATCTCAAGAGCAGTAATGTGTTCGCGTTGTTCTCGGGTGGCATGATGCAGGTATTTCCGATCCCCGGCCGCATAGGTAAAAATGTGCAGAAGACGCTGTGTGAACCGCAAAGTAGATACAGATACTTCGCAATCCTGGCAATCCCCGTGAGCGTCTGCCCGTGTGTTTTCTTCCTGGCCTCCCGCCGGTTCTTCGGTTTCCGGTGCATTCTCCTGATGGTGAACGTCGTCTGGCGCTGCTCCCGGTTTTAGTTCCCAGGTCATGGAGTCTTTGCTGAGTTGATAGCGTTCACTCCAGGTAAAATCGATCTCACCTTCAGGGGGAAGGTCATTAACGACAGGAAAATTCGTGGCAACAGGTTTAAAATAGCTGCTCAGTTTTTTACCTGACTTAACGAGCAGGTAGTCCAGAGTGGCACAGGTCGATTCAAAATCGTCGCTTGCCCACAGGACGACGTCAGGTTCACCGGATGATTTTTTCGCTTTCCGTAACAGGAAGAGTGGTTTTGTGCTCATTGTTTTTTAACCTCAACTCAGATTAAAATTCGTTTTGTTCAGTGAATGATCTTGCCGGATACACACTGTTCATAGCCTGCGCCATACGCAGGCTATTTCTTTCAGATTTCACCGTTTAATTTCATTGCAATCAGAGTTGCCAGAAATCCGGCTTTTTTTTCTGCGGGCAGATTCTTTCCGATGTGAACCAGGCACATTTTTGTGACACCTTCATCAAGTGTTTTTACGTTGCCTGATGGACCGTCGATATCAACCACAGTGAATGGGGTTTCTTTATTTTCTGTTTTAATCACGTAGCCAATACGCTTTCCTTCCAGATTAACCTCGTGAACAATGTCATCGGTAGTTACAACAGTGGCTTCATAATTGGTAATCATGTTTTCTCCTTAATTAAGGTTGAGCGAATCCCTGCCATTGCTGGCATAAATTCAGTTTCGAATAGTCAGTTAATTAAAGTTCGTGTGCCATCTGGTCTTTTTCGGCACAATTTTCACTACAATATTTTTTCATTTCCGTCGTTGGGATAACTCCACGCATGAAATGAAGTGGTCTTTTAATGGTTTTGCTTTCTTCAACGTCTTTATTGCAAAGGTGGTAACCACATTTTATTTTCATGATTTTCTCCTGTGAGGCCTGCGGGAATTTCTTCATCTACAGGCCGGATAAATTTCTCAACAGGGAAACATTCACCAGCTACTTTTTGCTCAATAGCTGCGGCCTTGCATTCAGATTCGGAGTTATAAATTCCGGTAACAACATCCTGAGTTTCGCCTGATGTCAGAAAAACGGTCATGACAAGAGCGAACAAAGTGTTCATTTATTTTACTCCCGGTCGCAATTGCAAACTGAATAATGGCCTGCTCAAACATTTCTTCATCCTGTAAAAATACAGCGATGGCGAATTTACTCTGTGCGGCACTGATAGCTGTTAGATGATTACGTTCCATAACGCCACCTGAGCTACTTTATTCCTCGGTAACTTTATAACCATTAATTTCCAGAAATGTAGCGATATCCTGATATGAAAATTTTTCCAGAAGCTCATGAAGACGCCCCTCTGTTGAAAAGTATTCTGCTATTTCTTCGGCTCCAACCATTTCAATAATAGCGTCGTTATCTTCAACTGAATCAATCAGGTCTGATAACTTCACGCCATTGACTTCAATACATAATTTTTGATTGTAATCGGGCTTAACCTGTACATCTTTTGCTGTTATTTCAAAACTTATCTCTTGCATATAATTCCCTTCTTGGTTACTAAGTGAATTTTGTGATGCGGTGCCTGGTGCCTCCAGGTGACTGCAACCAGTTAACAATTACAGTCGGCTTTCCCACCCAAACCAATAAGGACTAACATGACTTTTAACTGTGCCGCGTGCGCTTAGCCGCATTCACCGCATCACAAAATTCACT
>NZ_AEJZ01000468.1:0-745 GCF_000208525.1 Escherichia sp. TW14182 | reverse complement strand
TTCACGACTGATATCAAGTCGCGCAGCCAGCTCTACCGACGTGGCTTTTCCCATCGCTTTCAGTGCGTCAAAAACAGTCTCCATAAATTTCCTCCCGGTAAAAATTACTTCACAACCCTCATATTGCTGACATTTGGACGCCAGCTATCCCAGTTAAACGTCACCCATCGACCACCGTTCATGGTCATGCGGTCCATAATCCTCTCACCAAGAAGCGTACTCATTGCGGCATGATTCAGGTTTGTTAACATCCCGACACTGCACAGTGATGCTGTCCGGCGATCAATTATCTGGTGCAATACCACCTGCTCGTTTTTCGTCTCCCGCTGAACGCCTATTTCATCCAGGACCAGCAAATCAACCCCGCAAAGCTCCTGTAAAAATTTTTCTCCTGATCTGCCGTTGTCGTAGCTATCATGCAACACGCTCATGACGTCAGACACGGTGACGATAATCACGCTGCGCCCCTTCGCCATCAGCCGGTTGCCCATCGCCGCTGCAAGGTGATTTTTCCCGGTGCCGGTTTTACCGCTGAACACAAAATTCGTGCACCCGGTCATCAGTTCGTCAGCTATGGATTTGGCCTGGCTCAGCGCGTATTTTTGCCCGTCGTTCTGCACCTGATAATTCGCAAACGAGCATTTGCTGTGCAACGGCTGGATGCCGGAGCGATTCAGGATTTTTTCCACCCGCAACTGGCGATTCTGGCGGTTGATCTCCTCGCTACGTTTTCGCCCTTCTGCAA
>NZ_AEJZ01000469.1:0-767 GCF_000208525.1 Escherichia sp. TW14182 | reverse complement strand
TTTTCGCGGATATTCTTTTCTGAATAATGTGACCATTCATTACCGCCCTTTCGGGCGGCCTCCTGATGTTCTGAGGGTGCAGAAATCCCTCCGGTTAAGGATTAAATTTTATTTACAGTGATAAATTTATTTATTCTGGAGCGCGAAGCTGTTCTACACAATGCAGCAGCGCATCCATCACTTCCTTAAGCGTTACAGTATCGGCATCATCCAGTTCTGCAACTTTTGCATGCCTGACAAACGCCGCGCGAAGCTCGTTAAACGCCACCGCCTGTATATCAGCCAGGAAAGCGTCAGTAGCTGGCGTTTCAGGCTTGAATCCATTTGCATCGCGTGGGCTGATGTCATCGCTTGTATAAATAAAGCAATCATCCTTAATGAATTTATTTAACCCCACATTCTCCACTGCCAGCGTCGCAAAATTAGTCTCCAGCTCTGCAATGCGTTCCTCCAGTTCGTAGACTCTGCATTGCTCTTTATCATCAATCAGATATAACCCAAGACATTCGCTTTCTACCCAGCCACCGAAATCATGATCGTAACGCTCACATGAAAACTCACCGTCACCGTCCTTTGTTGGGATGGTGTAGCTATCTAATGGGCCACCATACGTCGGCACATTTCCCAATGTCGGATGCTCAATCCACATGAAAAATGCACGTCCGGTTATAGGGCAAATATCTGGTCGCCATTGGTTACTCACTGTTTGCCTCCTGAAAAATAACTGCATGCCCCAGCTTCTCCGCCAGCGCCAGTTCTGCCTTAGC
>NZ_AEJZ01000470.1:0-657 GCF_000208525.1 Escherichia sp. TW14182 | reverse complement strand
TAGCAAAGCGTTTACCTACTTCGAGAAAGGCGTGCATCATAAATATCACTGCCTGATTTTACATGTTTTCTTTACAGGAATTGATTGCAGCCTTATATGCTTCCGGAAGGCCATCTAATGGGAAGAATATTTTTTGTGGTTTTTCTTTACTTTCAGTTGGCGGAGTGTACCAAAAAGAAAAACTACCTTTCCCTTTAGATTTTAACAAATCACTAATCTTTAATGAGCTAATAGGACTGAACAAGTAACCTTCATTGATAGATGGGGTTGTTATAGAGTCCTGCTTTTGTTGTCCACTGATTTTATAGCTTACAGGAAGGAACGGTGGTAAATCCATTTGTTTATATCCAATAAAATGATTGACAGTTACATCACCGGGCTCACATTGAGTTAACGGTGATATATCAATAAATAAAGTTGATTTATCCTGCGGCAATTTGGATTCAACACCAATACGATAAGTCATAGTGGTAGGCATGGTAAACTCAGCATAATACCATTTACCAAATTGTTGAATGTCATTCATTCTCTCTGTGGCATCAATTGCATGAGAAACACCAGAAAATAGCAGTGAGCTAATCAAAATCCCTAATGAGTTAAATTTCATAAAATCCTCTTGAGATTAATTATGTCAGAAATACCAATTACTATGACCAG
>NZ_AEJZ01000471.1:0-1409 GCF_000208525.1 Escherichia sp. TW14182 | reverse complement strand
GATTTGCAGCCGCCAGGCTGCCGTGGTTCAGTCAGCACATTGAGCCAGAACTTCGCCCCTTCATTTTCGGCCAGCCACATACCCAGCAGTTCTTTCTGACCTTCGATATTGATGCCCAGTGCCAGGAACACCGATTTGTTGATGACGCTACTGTCCTGCCGAACTTTCAGGACGATACAGTCAAGATAAACAATGGGGTAAACAGCATCCAGTGGTCTGTTTTGCCATTCTACAACCTGCTCCATCACGGCATCGGTGACCTTTGATATCAGTGCCGGTGAAACATCTGCGTCATACAGTTCTTTGAACGCAGTAGCTATCTCACGGGTGGTCATCCCTTTGGCATACAACGAGAGGATCTGGTTATCCATCCCGGTAATACGGGTCTGATTTTTCTTTACCAGTTGTGGTTCGAAGGTACCGTCACGATCGCGCGGAGTACGCAGTTCCAGTGGACCGTCGCCTGTGATAACGGTCTTTGTGGAATAACCGTTGCGGGAGTTAGCTCCTGGTCTGGACTGATTTTTCTCATACCCAAGATGGTGTGTCATTTCTGCATTGAGAGCGGCTTCAACGCTGAGCTTTTTCAGCAGCCGATCAAACTGACTGAGGTCTTCAGGGGTTTTGAGGTTTTTGGCCAGTTCGTTAGCCAGAGCCTGTAACTGTTTTTCGTCCATAAATTAACCTTCATTTGATGCTGGATTGAACATATCAAAATCAGGCAATTACACAAATCTATGTACAGGCTCCTATGCCTGTCTCGTTTTCTGGGGATTCCTCAGCCCCTGAAGGCCTTACCACTATTTTGCGATGTCAGTCGTATTCATTTTCAGTGTTACTTTACCTTACCCGGTCCTGACCAGCATGCCCGGAGTCGGTGTCAGGACCGCAGCCAGACTCCTCACAGAGGTTGGCTGTCAAGCCTTCGACTCCGCTGCACATCTCGCTGCTTATGCGGGCCTTGTGCCGGTAACCCGACGTTCCGGCTCGTCAATACGTGGCGAACACCCGCCAAGACGGGGCACCCTCAAACGGGCGTTGTTCCTGTCAGCTTTCACTGTGCTCAGGGAGCCGATCTCTAAGACTTACTACACACGCAAAAATAAACCAGGGAAAACGACTTATCGCTCTCGCAAGACGGCGCTGTGGTGTTTTGTTCGCCATGATGCGTAACGGGACTTTTCATACCCCGCAGCTAGCATAAACATGCTTGACAATTTAATAGCCCCCTTTTCCAAGCTCTCCCGAATATATCGGAATCCGCAATTATGCACACAGGTATAATTTCTTTGTTAATTAAATTTCGTTTTTTGTGAATTTTGTGAGAGTTATTTTTTGACATACATCCAAATAAAAGACTATTTTTTATTACTCAAAAGCGAATTGGTTTTGCATATATGCAAGCACAT
>NZ_AEJZ01000472.1:0-719 GCF_000208525.1 Escherichia sp. TW14182 | reverse complement strand
CAGCAGACGCTGCGCATGGACAGCGGCAACACTAACGCCGTGCGCGGGCTGGCGAATCTTTATCGCCAGCAGTCGCCGGAAAAAGCCGAAGCATTTATTGCCTCGCTTTCTGCCAGCCAGCGGCGCAGCGTTGATGACATCGAACGCAGCCTGCAAAACGACCGCTTATCACAGCAGGCGGAGGCACTGGAAAATCAGGGTAAATGGGCGCAGGCGGCAGCACTTCAGCGTCAGCGACTGGCGCTCGATCCCGGCAGTGTGTGGATTACTTACCGGCTTTCGCAGGATCTCTGGCAGGCCGGACAACGCAGCCAGGCCGATACGTTAATGCGCAATCTGGCGCAACAGAAGCCGAACGACCCGGAGCAGGTTTACGCTTACGGACTGTATCTTTCCGGTCACGACCAGGACAGAGCCGCGCTGGCGCATATCAACAGCCTGCCGCGCGCGCAGTGGAACAGCAATATTCAGGAACTGGCAAACCGCCTGCAAAGCGATCAGGTACTGGAAACTGCCAGCCGCCTGCGTGAAAGCGGCAAAGAGGCAGAAGCGGAAGCGATGCTGCGCCAGCAGCCACCGTCCACGCGCATTGACCTCACCCTGGCCGACTGGGCACAGCAGCGACGTGATGACACCGCCGCCCGCGCGGCGTATCAGAATGTCCTGACGCGGGAGCCAACTAACGTTGATGCCATTCTTGGCCTGACGGAAGTGGATAT
>NZ_AEJZ01000473.1:0-768 GCF_000208525.1 Escherichia sp. TW14182 | reverse complement strand
CCGGCTTACGCCGGGCTTCGGCGGTTTTACCCCGGTGTCATATGTAACAACAGAGTGCCGCCTTCCATGTCGCTGGCGCGACATCAGAGTATAAAACCAGCATTAAATTTATTTGCAAATATATAAGTAATACAGACTTGTTAACTGGTCCTTTCAGATGTATCTTTAAGACTTGTTAAACAGTCTTGAAGGTGCGTTATGCCTAACATCATTCTGTCTGACACCAGTGCAAGTGTCAGTGAACTGAAAAAAAATCCGATGGCTACAGTCAGTGCTGGTGATGGTTATCCGGTCGCCATTCTGAATCGCAATCAGCCGGCATTCTACTGTATTCCTGCTGAACTGTATGAAAGGATGCTTGATGCTCTGGATGACCAGGAGCTGATGAAACTGGTTACTGAACGCAGCAATCAACCTCTGCGTGAGGTGGATCTGGACAGCTATTTATGACTTATACGGTAAAATTCAGGGATGATGCGCTTAAAGAATGGCTGAAACTGGATAAGGCCATTCAACAGCAGTTTGCGAAAAAACTAAAAAAATGCAGCGACAATCCCCATATACCTTCTGCAAAACTACGTGGCCTAAAGGACTGCTACAAAATTAAACTTCGTGCATCGGGATTTCGTCTGGTTTATCAGGTTGTTGACGATATGTTAATTATTGCGGTTGTTGCGGTAGGGAAACGAGAACGTTGTAACGTTTATAATCTCGCCAGTGAAAGAATGAGATAGTAATAGGGGTCCGCTTGGAAAACGGAAAATATCC
>NZ_AEJZ01000474.1:0-884 GCF_000208525.1 Escherichia sp. TW14182 | reverse complement strand
GCTGCTCCGCGTTCTGTCCAGAGGATGAGGGAGCGGGCTTTCGGGGAAATTTGTAACCCTCTTAAAGATGGTTGCAAATTTTGTGAGTTACTTAAAGTAACCCGCAAATTTTTCAACTCATCACCAACAACCTTGAAAAAGTGTTTACCCTCAACAAAACGCTCGGAATTACGGGTGTAATTTACTTTGATGTTGTTGATCTCGGTACAGTAAAGCTGTGCCAGTAACTCGGTAGTGATAACGGGAATTTGGTTGTGTGTAATTGGGGAAAGAGTTTCGACAGAAATCTGAGTGGCCATAACGATAACTCCGTACATTTGGACATTATCGCCACCGTCAGGTGCTAATCATCGTGGTGGCGAACTGTGCGGGGTTAGCACTACCGGGTACGGAAACCGGCGAGCCTTTCGGCTCCCCCACACAGCCCGCCATAAATCGCGAATATGACTGTGCAAACGATATGAAAAAAGACGCGGGGCGTCTCATATCGCTCCGTAAACATCCGGGGTGCTAATCCCGACGCCAGATTTTGCTGGCGCGTGAGGAATATAGCCCCGGATAACAGATTGAGTCAACAGACGGTTTTTAAATCCCCGGAAGAGAATGCATCACGCATCGGCAGATAGAGCATAAACTCTGCCATTTTCAACCACGCATCTATGCGATTACGGCACGTGGCGTAACACCACTCAGGGTGTGCATCATTCAGCAGTTCAGCCATTTTGCGCTTAGTCATCCCTCGCCCCTCATAACGCTGACTCAGGACATTAAGCAGCCCGGGATGATCCGCCAGTACTTCGCCAATAACCCTGTCGATTATTAATGCCTCTGAATCGGTACAATGTGCCAGCCAACTTTTTTGCTTACTGTCGATCATCTCACGC
>NZ_AEJZ01000475.1:0-8405 GCF_000208525.1 Escherichia sp. TW14182 | reverse complement strand
GCGCAATTAGTGTTGAAGGGCCACCGTAGCAGGTGGCCTTTGTTTTGCCTGTTATCCTGCAACTATGGTCATTTCGACCACGGTTGATATAATCCCCCTGCACTGATCCAATTTTTTCGCAGCAGGTTAATTGTTCGCAAGGGCGCTCCGGTAACGGGGCGCTTTTTGTTTTTACCCACCAGCACAATAAAAATCTTCATTTTCCATTTTTGTAAAATTTCATGCTTTCCGGACGACTGGTCATATGTCATTTTTTAGCAGAAGATTTTGCCTTGCTGGTGGGTAGCTTCCCGGTTAACACGATGTACCGTATAATCAGCACCGCACGCGGTTACTGAATACGCTCACCAAAGTAAAACTCAGGCTGATATTCACGTATCAGCCTTTTTTCTTCTTCCTCGAGTTCACGCTTTTTGCGCTTACAGGCCTGTAGCTCCCTCCCCTTCTCACTGGCACTTATCTGATATTGCTGTTTGCGGCGGGAAAAATCCTGTAATGCGCCCCACGGGATACCATAAGCCCCCGTTTTTCTGATACCCGGTATCACATTTCTGAATACCCAGTTACTGAAACGATGGGCGAATGTGCCTTGCGTCGTTGCTTTGCGGCTACGGGCTATTAGTTTGTAGAAACCTGACTCAGAGATAATGCTCATATTCTGATTTCCTCCGGGGGTGTAAGTTAAATTTACTCCCTTTTCATCATCATCAAGCATCTGCAACGCCGTACGCGAATTGGTCAGTTCCAGCGCAGCGCAGACATCCTTTGCAACAAACCACGGATCGCCGTTCAGATACACCACGCGAACGCTCACGCCATCAAAGCGCAGAACGACCAGATCACGAATATCACAGAATTTTTTCACATGACGTGCGTCACCCTTGCCCGTCACGGCAATATTTTTATTCATCGTTTTTTTACCTCATATACAAAAAACCCCGCATTGCGTGCGGGGTATGAAAGATATTATTAGTGGGGATTGGCCTGTTCTCGTTGTTTATCTAACCATGCCTCTACATCTCTACGGTGCCAGGTATGCCGCCGCCCAATTCTGAACGGTTGAGGAAAACCATTGCTTTCATCTTTCCAGAAATTAATGAATGCGCTCATTGCCCCATAGCGCAAAATTTTCATTACGTCTTTAGTAAATAAAATATCTTCATTGGTATTCATTTGCTGAACTCCTCAACCATTTACTATTCTTAAACCTTTCTTACCACAGGATCTATTAATTACCCCTTTTCTCGCCTCTTCAAAAAAATCGCCTACCCATTGCATCATAATTTTGCGTTGTTCTAAATAAGTAGTTCTATTATAAATATCTCTTATTTTATCACCACTTTTATGTGCCAATGCAGCCTCGATTACATCGGGGTTAAATCCCTCCTCATTTAAAAGCGTGCTCCACATCGAACGAAAACCATGTAACGTTACAATCCCTTTGAACTTACTGGCGGCAATCGGGGTATTTATAGTATTCCTCCCCATAGGCGCGTCTTTGGTTCTGGATGAATAGAATACATAACGCCCTCTTTTTATTTCCTGCATTGTTCTGAGGATGCTAATGGCCTGTGATGACAGGGGTACAACATGTTCACGATGGCATTTCATTTTATGCTCAGGAATAACCCACAGACCAGCATCAAAATCTATCTCTGACCACTCCGCCTGGATCGCCTCTCCCGGCCTGACCATGGTCAATATCTGAAATAAAAGTGCATTATGCGCTATTTGGTAGTTATGAGGCACACCATCCCACCAACTCAGAAATTCAGGTAATCTTTCTATAGGTAACGCAGCCAATGATTTATTTTTCTTTCCAGCGAATGCAGTCTTTATTTTAAGCAATGGATTTATTTTTAACGCACCACAATTTACGGCATAATTCATAATTTCATTTAATCTTGATATTAATTTTTTTTGCAACGCATTTTTATCAGATACTGCATCCAGTATCTTAATTGCTAATGGCGCTGTAATCTTATCTATACTATATTTACCAAAGAAAGGAACAAGATATTTATATACTTCATATTCGATGTTATTTAACGTAGGCTTCCGCAATTCTGCTCCCTTTTTAAAGGCAACCCATGCATTAGCAACAGATTCAAATGTCTGTAGATTTTTTAGTGCCATCTCAATTTTACGATTTTTCTTCTCTGTGACTGGATCAACTCCACGTGCAATCATTCGCCGAAGTTCATCACGTACTTCCCGTGCTTCCGCGAGTGAGAATTCAGGAAAACGCCCTATCGTGTATGTCTGCCGTTTTTTCGTTATCGGATGGCTATAACGAAAACGCCACACTTTCCCACCAGCTTTACTCACATTCAGCAATAAACCGAACCCATCATAAACGGCATAGTCCTTTTCACGTGGTTTCATCCCCTTAACTTCAGTCACGGTTAATGGCTTTACCGACATCTGTCGCCCTCATTTTTTAGTCCGTCATGTAGTCCATTCAAGTCGATAACAAGCGATAAACTAACTCATTATCAAGTAAAGAGAGGAAACTCAAAAAATCACAACTCATTGAAAAGACTATAAAACGACACCAGAACATAAAAACAGGTAAGAAATGTACCCTACATCCAGAACAGGCGGTAATCCTCAATGCTCTTTCCAAAGCGCGCCGCTTCGATGGGGGTAAGGCGATGGTGCATGTCATGCAACAGATGTTCGTTAAAACCGAACTTATTGCGCACCGCCTCAAATAACTTCGGCGTGAAATCGAGATACTTCTCCGTCGACCACAACTGCTCTTCCGGCCACTGGCCTTTGGTTGCCGGTTCGTACGCCAGTCCTTTGCCCTTCGCCAGGCCATAGGTGGTTTGCATCCCAGGCACACCGCACTGCACACGAATCGCCTTAAAGCCCATCTGCTGGTGCTTTGCATAATCCTCAAGAACTTCATCAATCGTGCGCCCGGTGGTATGGCAATAAACCATCACGCCCTCACGAGAAGCACCGCCAAGCAGTTGATACAGCGGCATATTGGCTGCTTTAGCTTTGATATCCCACAATGCCATATCAATGGCAGAAATGGCCGACATCGTGACGGGACCACGTCGCCAGTAAGCGCCTTTATAAAAGAATTGCCAGATATCTTCGATACGGCTGGCATCGCGGCCAATTAATTGTGGGCAAAGATGATCTTTCAGATAAGAAGCGACCGACAATTCGCGGCCATTTAACGTGGCATCTCCTAATCCACAAAGTCCGCTTTCAGTGGTTATTTTAAGCGTAACGAAATTACGCCCGGGGCAAGTAACAAAAACGTCCGCAGCAATAATTTTCATTATTGCAATCTCCTGTGTTGTAAATAGACGCTTCAAACTTAATTACGCGCCTACTACCATACAAGAGAGAAAGAGTGATTATTCAACCGTGATCACATTAAAAACAAAAATTTCCGGCGGAGAACAAAAATATCCTCAAATTTGACCTACACTATTAATCATCATCGTTAAAACAACGCGTTAAATAATCACATAATAAACACCATCAATCTTAAAAATAAACACAACAATAGAAATTAATTATATTCAATTAATTAAACTGTGTATCGCCTGGTGTATTTAAAAATGATTTTTATAGGGAGAGTAAAGCAAGAATAAAAAGGCATGTGACAAATAATGGTTCTGGTTGGGCGTTAAATTTAAGGTCAACAGAATACTGCCTGATGTGACGCTGTCGCGTCTTATCATGCCTACAAGTGCAACACTACGTAGACATGATAAACAAAGCACATCAGGCAAACTCCCCATTCTCAGGGGAGCAAAATAACAAGGTTACCCCAAACGCGCCCTTGCAAAAGCAATCGCCTGCGCCACCTGTTGCGGTGAGACACCGCCTTTTGCCGCACGCTTGTCGAGGCACGATTGCAGCGACAGAATCGGATAGACATCTTCGCCAATCACCTGGCTGAATTTCTGCAACTCGGTCAGCGGCAGATCTTCCAGCGGTTTACCCTGACGAATGGCTTCCACCACCGCTTCACCCACGATATGGTGCGCCTCGCGGAACGGTACGCCCTTCGCCACCAGATAATCCGCCAGTTCAGTAGCATTCGCATAACCCTGCTGCGCTGCTTCCTGGCAACGTGGGCGTTTCACCTGAATGCCGTCCAGCACCAGCGCCGCCATATGCAGGCAGTCCAGCCAGGTATCGAGCGCGTCGAACAGACCTTCTTTGTCTTCCTGCATATCTTTGTTGTAAGCCAGCGGCAAACCTTTCAGCGTCATCATCATGCCGGTTAACGCACCCTGCACCCGACCGCATTTACCGCGAATCAGCTCCAGCGCATCCGGATTTTTCTTCTGCGGCATTAATGATGAACCGGAAGTCACGCGGTCAGAAAGCTCCACAAACCCCGCCTCGCCGGTGTTAAAGAAGATCAGGTCTTCAGCAAAACGCGACAGATGCACCATGCCGATAGCGGCAGCAGAAAGCAGTTCCAGCACGTGGTCACGGTCAGAAACGCTGTCGAGACTGTTACGGGTCGCCGAAGCAAAGCCCAGCCAGCCTGCTAACTGTTCACGGTCGATTTCATAGGCTGTTCCCGCCAGCGCGCCACAGCCTAGCGGGCTGACATCCAGACGCTTAAGCGCATCCTGCAAACGGCTTTCATCGCGCGCCAGCATCTCAACATACGCCAGACACCAGTGAGCGAACGTCACCGGCTGGGCGCGTTGCAGGTGAGTGTAACCTGGCATTACCGCGTCCTGATTGTTTTGTGCGGTTTCCACCAGCGCCGATTGCAGCTGCCGGTTAGCCGTCAGCAACTCGCTAACGGTATCTTTGCACCACAGTTTCAGGTCAGTCGCTACCTGATCATTACGGCTACGCCCGGTGTGCAGTTTTTTGCCTAACTGACCCACTTTGTCGATCAGTTTGCCTTCCACCCAGCTATGGATATCTTCGGCGTCGCTTTCAAGGATTTGTTGTGGCCTGGCGCGAACATCTTCCAGCAGCACGTTCAGCGCCTCTTCCAGTTGCGCCTGTTCTTCTGCGGTCAGCACACCGACCGTTACCAGGGCTTTGGACCAGGCCACAGAGCCAACAATATCCTGCTCCGCCAGACGGTAATCAAAACGCAGTGAGTCGTTGAATTGTTTGAACCGTTGATCTGCTGCCTGGGTAAAACGCCCGCCCCAAAGTGCCATAACTCTGTTTCCTTATTTTGAAATTCAATGCCGGAAAGCTGCGCCTCCGGCTAACAAAACTTAAGCTAAAATCCGCGTACCCATCGGCATACCGTTAAACAGTGCCGGAAGTTGTTCCGCATGACGCCAGGAGGCGATATCTACCGGGCGGCCCAGCGTGCGCGCAGCATCCAGCGCCGCGTTCACTTTCACTATCATGCCGTCAGTAATAATGCCCTGCTCAATCAGTTGTTCTGCTTTCGCGGCGGTCATTTCGGCAATGCGTTGCCCTTTGCCGTCGAGAATGCCACTGACGTCGGAGAGCAAAATCAGATCCGCGCCCAGCGTTGCCGCCAGCGCCGTCGCCGCCTGGTCAGCATTGACGTTCATCAGTTGTCCTTCGTTCGTTACGCCAATGGAGCTGACCACCGGCAGATAACCGTTTTCCAGCAACGTATTGATAAGCTTAGGCGAACCTGGCTGCGCCAGTCCAACATGACCTAACTCTTCATCAAGCTGGGTCACTTTGACGCTGTCGCCGTCACCGAGAAACAAACCTACGGCAGCAATCTGATGTTTCTTCGCCCATGCCAGCAGGGTTTTATTTGCCGTTCCCGCCAGTGCTCCGGTGATAATGTCTATCTGATCCGCAGGCGTCACCCGCAGGCCATTTTTCTTTTTCACCGGCAGATTCAGCCCTTTCATCAGCTCATCCACCACGCAACCGCCGCCGTGCACAATCACCAGCGGACGCTGATGTGACTCACGATAATTCACCAGTGCGCTAAACAGACGTTCCAGCGCCTCTTCACTATCCAGCAGTACGCCACCCAGTTTGATAATTAATGGATTCATCATTGCACCCTTAAATAAGAGACTGCGTTTCCGCATAACCGAAACGAATATTGGCGCACTGTACCGCTTGTGCCGCCGCACCTTTCAATAAATTGTCTTCGGTCGCCACAATAATCAGATGCTCGCCCTGAACGGCAAACCCGATATCACAGAACGGCAGCCCGACGACATTTTTCAGTGCCGGAACGCCTTTGTCATATAGCCGTACCAGCGGTTTATGCGCATACGCCCGCTGTAACGCTTGCGCGACTTGCGCCTGGGTCACACCCGGTTTCAGGCGGCAGGTAATGGTTTCGAGAATGCCGCGCGGGAAATTGCCCAGATGCGGGGTGAAGATAACGTCAGCACCGAGATGCGTGGCGATCTCCGGCTGATGGCGATGGGTAAAGACACCATACGGTTGCAGGCTAACTTCACAAAAGCTGTTTGAAATCGCTGCCTTACGTCCCGCTCCGCTCACACCGCTGGTGGCGTTAATCACCGGCCACTGACTGAGGTCGAGAAGATCGGCATCAATCAACGGTTTCAGCGCCAGTTGTGCCGCCGTCGGATAACATCCCGGCACCGCAATTAAGTTCGCTTCTTTTAATTTATTGCCGCACCACTCCGCCAGACCATAAGCGGCCTGTTCCAGCAGTTCCGGGTATTGATGGGTAAAGCCGTAATATTTTTCATAGAAGGCAGCGTCGTTAACACGAAACGCGCCGGAAAGGTCAAACACCACGCAGCCCGCTTCAAGAAATTGCGGTGCTAAATCGTGGCTAACTTCATGGGCGGTGGCGAGAAACACCACGTCCACCCCTGGGCTAAACTCGCTGATATCCGACATCGGCTGCAACGGCAGATCAACGATGCCTTTTAGCTGCGGATGCAAATCGGAGATTAACTTTCCCGCATCATTGCTTTGCGCTGAAACAGTCAAAGCGGTTATGTTCATATGCGGATGGCGATTTACATAGGTCACTAGCTCTGCGCCAGCGTAGCCGCTGGCACCCACAATCAGCGTATTCAACATCGGGGCTATTCACCTTCTTATGTCTGGTTGCCAGGTTAAACGTAAAACATTCACCTTACGGCTGGTGGGTTTTATTACGCTCAACGTTAGTGTATTTTTATTCACAATTACTGCATGAATATTGATACTATCATGACCAGAGGTGTGTCAACAATGAAAAACAAATTACCGCCATTTATCGAGATTTACCGTGCTCTGATTGCCACACCTTCAATAAGCGCCACGGAAGAGGCACTCGATCAAAGCAATGCAGATTTAATCACTCTGCTGGCGGGCTGGTTTAAAGATTTGGGCTTCAATGTGGAAGTGCAGCCTGTGCCAGGAACTCGCAACAAATTTAATATGCTGGCCAGTTGCGGACAGGGTGCTGGCGGCTTGCTGCTGGCGGGTCATACCGATACGGTGCCGTTTGATGATGGTCGCTGGACGCGCGATCCGTTTACGCTGACGGAGCATGACGGCAAGCTTTACGGCTTAGGCACCGCCGACATGAAAGGCTTCTTTGCGTTTATCCTCGATGCGCTACGCGACGTCGACGTCACGAAACTGAAAAAACCGCTCTACATTCTGGCAACTGCCGATGAAGAAACCAGTATGGCCGGAGCGCGTTATTTTGCCGAAACCACCGCCCTGCGCCCGGATTGCGCCATCATTGGCGAACCGACGTCGCTACAACCGGTACGCGCGCATAAAGGCCACATCTCCAATGCCATTCGCATTCTGGGTCAGTCGGGGCATTCCAGCGATCCGTCGCGCGGAGTTAACGCTATCGAACTGATGCACGACGCCATCGGTCATATTTTACAATTGCGCGATAACCTGAAAGAGCGTTATCACTACGAAGCGTTTACCGTGCCATATCCCACGCTCAACCTTGGGCATATTCACGGTGGTGACGCCTCTAACCGTATTTGCGCTTGCTGCGAGTTGCATATGGATATTCGTCCGTTGCCTGGCATGACGCTCAATGAACTTAATGGCTTACTCAACGACGCGCTGGCTCCGGTGAGCGAACGCTGGCCGGGTCGTCTGACGGTCGAAGAGCTGCATCCGCCGATCCCTGGTTACGAGTGCCCGCCGAATCATCAACTGGTTGAAGTGGTTGAGAAATTACTCGGTGCAAAGACCGAAGTGGTGAACTACTGTACCGAAGCGCCGTTTATTCAGACGTTATGCCCGACGCTAGTGTTGGGTCCAGGCTCAATTAATCAGGCTCATCAGCCTGATGAATATCTGGAGACGCGGTTTATTAAACCCACCCGCGAACTGATCACCCAGGTCATTCACCATTTCTGCTGGCATTAAAACGTAGGCAGGATAAGGCGCTCGCGACGCATCCGGCACTGTTGCCAAACTCCAGCGCCGCAATAATGTCGGATGCGATGCTTGCG
>NZ_AEJZ01000476.1:0-966 GCF_000208525.1 Escherichia sp. TW14182 | reverse complement strand
CCCCGCCAGCGGAAACGCTGGCGGTTTTTTTGTTTTCGCCGTCTACACTTACTCCTGTAAACCGCTCAGGAGCAGTAATGAATCAGCAACTTTTTGATGACAGCACCCTTATCCGCATTTTTGCTTTGCACGAGTTACACCGTCTTAAAGAGCGAGGCTTAACTCGCGCGGCGCTTTTCGATTATCACAGCCGCTATAAACTCGTATTTCTGGCTCATTCTCAGCCCGAGTACCGCAAGCTCGGCCCGTTCGTGGCAGATATTCACCAGTGGCATAATCTGGAGGAGTATTACAACCAGTATCGCCAGCGCGTAATTATTTTGCTTTCTCACCCCGCCAACCCGCGCGATCACACCAACGTTTTGATGCACGTTCAGGGGTATTTTCGTCCCCATCTTGATTCCACAGAACGTCAGCAACTGGCGGCGCTTATCGACAGTTATCGATGTGGCGAGCAACCGCTACTTGCGCCGCTGATGCGTATCAAACACTATATGGCGCTTTATCCTAATGCCTGGCTTTCAGGGCAACGTTATTTCGAACTTTGGCCGCGTGTTATTAACTTGCGCCATGCAGGAGTTTTATGACCACCTATCTGGTCTGGTTTCGCCAGGATTTACGTCTGCACGATAATCTCGCGCTGGCTGCTGCCTGCCGCAATTCATCTGCACACGTGGTGGCGCTGTTTATTGCCACACCGCAGCAGTGGGCAGCGCATAATATGTCGCCGCGTCAGGCTGAACTTATCAATGCTCAACTGAACGGGCTACAAATCGCGCTGGCGGAAAAAGGTATTCCTTTGTTATTTCATGAAGTGGATGACTTTGCTGCCAGCGTCGAAATGGTTAAACAGGTGTGCGTGGAAAACGGCATTACCCATTTGTTTTATAACTATCAGTATGAAGTGAATGAGCGAGCGCGGGATGCTCTGGTTGAGAAAACGCTTTGTAACGTGGTGTGTGAAGG
>NZ_AEJZ01000477.1:0-1233 GCF_000208525.1 Escherichia sp. TW14182 | reverse complement strand
CTTTCAGTTCTTCAATTCGAATATTGGTTACGTCTGCATGTGCTATCTGCGCCCACAGCATCCAGTGGTCATAGCAGTCGCTGATGTTCTCGGCTTCGATAACTCTGTTGAATGGTTCTCCATTCCATTCACCTGTGACTCGGAAGTGCATTTATCATCTCCATAAAACAAAACCCGCCGTAGCGAGTTCAGATAAAAGAAATCCTCGTCAGTGCGAGGATGCTGTTCATTGCTGCTATACACTTTTTTGCTCTCAACGTAAGCGGTAGCCCATTTTGTTGGGTTGGTGCAGTTGCTTTTAGGAAATGCTATTTACCCCTTAAATGTCGGCTGAAAGAGCTAAAATCCATGCAAAAAATTTACGCAATTTTGTGTATTATTGTGCAGTAAGTAATGAGCTATTTTCTGCGCAAAAAATGGATGGTAAATTTGTCCGGGTCAGGAAAAATTTTATGGGCGCTAAACATGAAAAAAGATTCGTATCCTTATTTGATTTGCATGACAGTTTCAGGGCTGATCTTTATTTTCCTTTTCTTCTGGTGGCGGGCAGATATCTACAGGGTCACGTTTCTTAATCAGAGTATATCCCACTATTACATTCTGTTTAGCATGGGAATAGCTTTTCTGTTATCTCTGTTTTGGGTTAAGAAGGGGATAGTAAAACAAAGAGGCTGGAAGAGTCTGTCAGCATACCTTAAGGTTTATGCAGGGATGTGCATATTTGCTGGATTTTTTCTGATTATACCCCTTACGACACTAACTTATTTTTTGCCTGGAGAGACATCGTCTTATGTTGCACCGTATCGGTATACTTCCGGTAGTTCAAAAAGTTGTTCTGGAGCTGAGGTGGATGACCCCGATCTACATGAGAATATTCGCATTTGCTATCCGTATGGCAATTATGAGTACGATAATATTATCTATGTTGAAAAGAAAATTAATATATTAGGTGCGGTAGTGACATATGCACAGACCGCGCGTGATGATACTGAATGATATAGTATATAGCGGGCAAGTTTTAGTTAATTTATCGAGGTAATATAATTTACCTCGACTCGTTTGTTCTGGTATTAATATTTCGCTTTACGACCGATTTTTATCTGATGATATCATGCGGTTTTCATATACTGACTTACTGTCTTTTCTCCGTTAGCGATTTTCTCCTGCTCAGCGATGATTTTATCTTTGGCTTCTAGTTAATTTCGCTCACTTCGAACCTCTCTGTTTACTGAT
>NZ_AEJZ01000478.1:0-3346 GCF_000208525.1 Escherichia sp. TW14182 | reverse complement strand
CGCGGGTTCGAGTCCCGTCCGTTCCGCCACCCTAATTAGGGGCGTAGTTCAATTGGTAGAGCACCGGTCTCCAAAACCGGGTGTTGGGAGTTCGAGTCTCTCCGCCCCTGCCAGAAATCATCCTTAGCGAAAGCTAAGGATTTTTTTTGTCTGAAATAACCCTCTTCGAAGTAAATCCTTCCATCGGCATCCTTGCCGGCTATTTTGATTAATACACATCATCCAGCACGTTAATTTTCAATAGATCGCGAATCAACGCATTTTTATCGCTATTTTGCAGCCATATGGCATAGAGAGGACGAGAAAGAGTTGTGCTGTCGACAACGGTATGCAGCCCACCTTTCTTACGTGCCCAACTCACCGGCAGCCATGTGCAACCATTAAGCATTGCAATCTGTTGCTGTGCCAGTTCAGCAGAACTGGTTGTTAGCATTGGAACTTCATCAGCACCGATTAAACCAGCCTCATGTTGTTGAAAATCCGGCCCCCATTCCAGGCGGAGATAGTTAAGCTCACCTTTTAGCTTGGAAGGGGCACTGGTATAGAGTGCTAAAGTAAAATGCCCCAGTAACTGACTACTAAATTCATCCATTTTGGGCGCTTCAGTAGTAATAAGAAGATCAAGCTGGCGTTCATGCAGTTGTTTTACCAGAGATTGGCGCTGGGCAATTCGCGCTTCGAACTGTAAGCCTGTATGGGCATCCTGATTTTGATACAAGCGCCCCAGCCACTGATTAAGCATACATTCCCACAACGAGGCGCTGGCACCGATAGAAAACTCATTATGTCGTGAGGTATGCGCTACCTCCTTACGAGCGGTCTGCCAGGTGCTCATGAGTGTTTCTGCATAAGGCAACAGCTTTTCACCGGCAGCGGTTAAACGGATATTGTTTCTGTGACGGGTGAAAAGATTCACACCCAGCTGATTTTCCAGTTGTCTGATCCGAAAGCTCACTGCTGACTGGGTCAGATAGAGCGATTCAGCCGCTCGGCCAAAGTGACGCGTTCGGCTAACTTCCAGGAAAGTTTTTAACAATTCCGTATCCACAGTGCTCTCCGCAAAATTATTTGTCGTTATGATTTAAATGTTTTGTTTTACACTCTGTCAAGCGTAACTAATACTCCGCGCCATAACTAGCTCGGTCAAAGAATTAGGAGCGTGCAGGATGGCGGAAAGCTTTACGACGACTAATCGATATTTCGACAATAAACATTATCCACGTGGATTCTCTCGTCATGGTGATTTCACCATCAAAGAGGCACAACTGCTTGAACGTCATGGTTATGCCTTCAATGAGCTGGATCTCGGCAAACGCGAGCCGGTTACCGAGGAAGAGAAACTCTTCGTAGCAGTATGCCGTGGCGAACGTGAGCCAGTGACAGAAGCAGAACGCGTGTGGTCCAAGTATATGACGCGTATCAAGCGTCCAAAACGTTTTCACACTCTTTCCGGCGGTAAACCGCAGGTCGAAGGTGCTGAAGACTACACCGATTCCGACGATTAATAAAAAGGGCGAAATGCCCTTTTTTTACGTCAGCAGTTTTTGCAAATGGATGAGCAAACGGTCGATAGCCCGATAACTTACGGCCTCTTGTAAATGCTGACGTGTGATGACGTCAGACTGATCAATATCAGCTATGGCTCTTGATACTTTCAGTAACCGCTGCCAGGCACGAATAGATAATCCCAGATGGATCAGCGTTTCTTCCAGCCACTGTGCGTCCTCGTTCTCAAGCTTGCAAAATTGTCGTATTTCCGGACTATCCAGCCAGGCATTCAGTTTATTCTGCCGCTTAAATTGGCGCTCTCTGGCGGCCATTACGCGTTGTTTAACGGTGGCGCTGCTTTCCCCCTGAATGACCGCTTTGCTCAAAATACCGGGTGGCGGTAGCGGGATCTCCAGTGAGAGGTCAAAGCGGTCAAGAAAGGGACCGGAGAGTCGGTTGAGATAACGCAGCGTTTGTTCCGGCGTGCAGCGGTTATGGTTCCCTTGATAATGTCCTGTTGGGCTGGGATTCATCGCCGCAACAAGCTGGAAACGGGCTGGATAGGTTATTTTTGCTCGTGTGCGTGAAAGATGGATTTGCCCTGACTCTATGGGTTCCCGCAAGGCATCCAGTGTACGCCGTTCAAATTCAGGTAGTTCATCAAGAAAAAGTACGCCGTTATGCGCCAGCGAAATTTCACCAGGCCCGGGAATTGCGCCACCGCCCACCATCGCAGTTAACGACGCACTGTGGTGCGGTGAGCGGAACGGGCGCTGCCGCCATTGTTTTTGCACTGATTCGGCATTTACCAGGCTTAATATTGCGGCACTCTCCAGTGCTTCTTCATTGCTTAAATCTGGCAACAGGCCATTAATACGGCTGGCGAGCATCGTTTTGCCTGTTCCCGGCGGTCCAATCAATAAAAGGTTGTGTCCGCCAGCAGCAGTAATTTCCAGTCCTCGCTTTCCTTGCTCCTGACCGACAACATCACTGAGATCATGTTGTAATGCACGGGATACTACATCAGTTGGTTTCGGGCGTTCGAGAGCGTGTTTACCTTCCAGAAATGCACAGACAGCCTGCAGATGATCGGCTATCAGGCATCCTTCACCGTTAATTAACCCCACTTCATCTTCGTTGTCTTTCGAGACGATAATTTTTCTGCCCGACTTAATGGCTTCAGTTGCACTGGAGATTGCGCCTGGAACGCCACGCAGAGCGCCTGTAAGCGCCAGTTCTCCGACTAATTCATATTCATCTAACTTATTGGCTGTAAGCTGTTCTGAGGCCGCCAGCAACGCAATGGCGATAGGTAAATCATATCGTCCCCCTTCTTTTGGCAGATCGGCTGGAGCAAGGTTGATGGTGATTTTTTTCGCCGGATATTCATATCCGCTATTTATAATTAAATGTACATAACATATTGAATTTAATTAATAACTATCGCTGCAAATAACGTTAAAAATCTCAAATTAACTACACCATTAACTACACCGTTCGGTGCACTGTGTGCAACAACGTGAAACAAATAGACACAAGCGACAGGCTATACCGTTATCATTTTTCGGCTATCCGTTATCAAGCTGGTGGATGATCACGGATAAACCGATACCGAGATCCCGGTATCGGCATCATGCCCACCAGCTCTAGTTACTGGTTTTTTGATAATGCGCTTTTTCGGCAGCCCCTCTTAGTACACACGTAAAACAAAGGGGCTTTACTTTCTGGGGTTACAGATCAGGGATAAACCCAGTATTGCGAAGACTGTTAATAACTCCGCGCATAAGATAGGTATTTGAGAATCTGGCGGTGTAAGTCCTCCCTCCTTCTTCTACAGGCTGTAACATGCCTCGATCAA
>NZ_AEJZ01000479.1:0-2075 GCF_000208525.1 Escherichia sp. TW14182 | reverse complement strand
CCGTCGTGACCTGGACAATATCCTGAAAGCACTACTGGATGCGCTGACGCATGCGGGACTACTCATAGACGACGAGCAGTTTGATGAAATTAATATTGTGCGCGGTCAGCTTGTTCCTGGTGGACGACTGGGCGTGAAGATTTATGAAATAATGCATGACGGGCAGGTCAATAAATGAAGCTGGAAGATTTACCGAAATACTACTCCCCAAAGTCGCCTGGCCTGACTGATGCATCTGTCTCGACGTCAAAAGATGCGCTGAGCATCACTGATGTGATGGCTGCGCAGGGTATGACACAAAACCGTGCTGAGATGGGGTTTTCTGCGTTCCTGGGGAAAATGGGCATTAGTATGAATGACAGGGCGCGGGCAACAGAATTACTGGCAGATTATGCATTAAGTCAGTGCGATCGTGTGGCTGCGTTAAGAAAACTTCCGGCAGAGATAAAACCGGCAGTGATGCGCATTATGGCTTCGTATGCTTTTGAGGATTATGCCCGCAGTGCAGCGAGTAAAAAGCAGTGCCCTTGTTGCCGGGGGAAAAAATTTATTGAAAGCGAAGTTTTTACAAACAAGGTTCAGTATCCGGATGGCAAGCCGCCAGTATGGGCAAAGTGTACGAAAGGTGTGTATCCGTCTTACTGGGAAGAATGGAAAAAAATCCGGGAGTTGGTGAAAGTTTCCTGCCCGGTATGCAAGGGGAAAGGAGAGATTTCCACTACCTGTAAAGATTGCCGTGGACGCGGTGTTGCCATTCATCGTGAAGAGTCGGAAAAACAGGGCGTACCAGTTTTCAGAAACTGTCAGCGTTGTGGTGGTCGTGGCTATGAAAGGCTGCCATCAACGGAGGCATTTAATGCCATATGCAAAGTGACGAGTGCTATCACGCTTGATACGTGGAAAAAATCAGTGAAATGCTTTTACGATACATTGGTGGTTCGGTTTGACATTGAAGAGGCATGGGCAGAGCAGCAGTTAAAGAGGGTAACGCGATAGTGTTGTTGATTTTTCCCGAATCTGTGGTAAATTTGCCCTAACGATGGGCGTTTTATGCCTGACGTTAGAAAGGTTTCTACAACCCGCCGCCGAGCGGGTTTTTTGTTGTGATAGATTCCAGGTGGCATTCATCAGTGAATCTTGGTTAATGTGTGCTGCTATGTGTTAAAAGATGTCAATTTGTTATTGACTGATATCAAATTATGGAATGATGAATATCATTACTATTGAAAATCCGTTGTTTCAATAGGTGATATTTATGCATAAACTAATTAAATTGCTTTCACTTTTTATTGTACTCTCGATGTCTCAGTCTTATGCCGCTGATAATGAATACATAAGTGCCAGCAACAGCAAGGCGTTTTCATTTTTTTTGCCCACAGGGCAAGCAATGGCTATCCAGTATCTTGATGGACTTAAAAGATATTCGGTAAATGAGATTATAGATGATTTCAATAATAACGAATTGAGAGCGAAGAAAAAGTATAAAGATATATTCATCATAAACTCAACAGTGCGGGCGATTAAGCAAGATTTTGATGATAGATTTTTTGTTCTGCTAAGGGATGATGATGGTGGATTTGAGTCGCTTTATGCTTACTATGATAAGAAATCAGAAGGTGAGCTAGCGTTCCTTAACGAAGGCGATAATGTGGAATTTATTTGCTCCAATGTTGAAAATATAATTATGCCAAGAGCAGAGTGTTTTTCTATCGCTTTAAATCTTGAATCTCAAAACATTCAGGGAAACCATATAAGATTTTTTGATAATGCTTATAAGTTGCAAAACACTTATAAGGCCACAAAAATAACATTTATACTTTATTCTCTTCTGAAGGATAAAATTGAAAAGGACTGCGAAGAATCCATTGAAGCATGTAACCTGGCTGCCAGGAAGTTTACAGATAATGGCGCATTACTTGACTCTATGCTTGAACCTTATGCGGACATGTTAAGTAAAATCGGTAACAATTAACAAGGTTACATTCCAGCCATCCTGCCAGGGCTGTTTTTTACCTCATTTACATCTATTGCTTGCTGGCTTTTTAGACAAGAGTTATTGGTATGTCACGTTAACC
>NZ_AEJZ01000480.1:0-823 GCF_000208525.1 Escherichia sp. TW14182 | reverse complement strand
CGGGCCGTGAGGGCCGCTTACGAGCGTGTATTCAATACTTCCAGCCAGAAGACTGACAGCGATGACGCTGCTTAGTTACAACATCCATCATTAAAAGCGATGTTGTTCCCGCCCTTCGGGCGGGGGCGGCGGCGCTTTTCAGTGGTGGGTGGGCACGGTGTTTCAGAACTGTGCCTGTCGGGGGCCCGCCGCTTGCGGTGGGAGGTGCTTTTTAATTCTGAGCGGCGCGGCTTTGGCCGCTGCAAGCGAAGCCCTTTTTGTATCTGTTCACAGGCGTTTCAGAGATAAAGACTTTCCCTGCGGTGGAACAACGCAGGGGATTAAATGAAGGGGGTAAGACTATATTGCAGGTTTCTTGTTTCTGGTTTGCAGCTTCTTAAAGTTCTCTGTTTGCGGATTTATGTGGATAACTGAAACGACGTGGCCACGTTCTGACGACCGGTGAGAGATTTTATGGCCGTGTATGGCCGGATGTGGGGATTTCAGGTGGTTACGGGGGATTTCTGGCCGGACAGAACCTGCGCCAAAAGCCCCGAAGGGGCTGGCGATGATTCAGTGCTGAAGGAATGGTGCTGTCTAGTGCGGCGGTGGCGCAGCCAGCGTCAGTTCAAGCTGACGCAACTCCCTGATGGCCAGCCGCTTCAGATGGTCATCGGAACAGAAATAGGCTTCATCTGGCGGCAGACGCTTCCTGAGATACTCTGCCATCTCATGAATCTGCTGGTCGGCAGGTAATTTCTTCAGGCGGTTGGCACGCTTGCGGGCTGCAGCTTTCGCCCGGCGGTGTTTCAGTGCATCCTGGCTGCGCTGCAGATACCAGCGT
>NZ_AEJZ01000481.1:0-785 GCF_000208525.1 Escherichia sp. TW14182 | reverse complement strand
TCATAATTAAAAGCGACTCTGTTCCGGCCCTTTGGGCCGGGGCGGCGGCGCTTTTCAGTTATGAGGGGGGCACGGTGCTGCATTTGTGTGGTGTTTTTTATTCCTGATGTCTTTTTGCTGTGGTTTCAGAACGGTGAGATTTGGGGCCCGCGCGTTAGCGTGGGAGGTGCTTTTAGATTCTGAGCGGCGCGGCCTTGGCCGCTGCAAGCGAAGGCCTCTTTGTGTTTGTTCACAGTGGTTTCAGAGATAAAGACTTTCCCTGCGGCGAAGCAACGCAGGGGATTAAATAATGGGTTTAAGACTATATTGCAGGTTTGCTGTTTCAGGTTTGCAGCTTCTTAAAGTTCTTTGTTTGCGGATTTATGTGGATAACTGAAACAACGTGGCCACGTTCTGATGACTGATGCGTGGTTTAATGGGCAAATATGCCCCTCTGAGGGGATTTAAGGTGATTACTGCGGATTTTGGGCTTAGCGGAACCAGCGCCGAAAGCCCCGGAGGGGCTGGCGATGATTCAGTGCTGAAGGGATGGCGCTGTTTAGTGCGGAGGCGGGGCTGCCAGCGTCAGTTCAAGCTGACGCAATTCCCTGATGGCCAGTCGCTTCAGATGGTCATCGGAACAAAAATAGGCTTCATCCGGCGGCAGACGCTTCAGGATGTGCTGTGACATCTCGTAAATCTGCTGGTCGACGGGTAATTTCTTCAGACGTCTGGCGCGCTTACTGGCTGCAGCTTTTGCACGACGATGTTTCAGCGCATCCTGGCTGCGCTGCAGATACCAGCGT
>NZ_AEJZ01000482.1:0-1240 GCF_000208525.1 Escherichia sp. TW14182 | reverse complement strand
TGCCTTGCAAACGGGATGTGTTCATATAAGCAATTATGGACCGCATTATTCAATCACCGGGTAAATACATCCAGGGCGCAGATGTCATTAATCGTCTGGGCGAATACCTGAAGCCACTGGCGGAACGCTGGTTAGTGGTGGGTGACAAATTTGTTTTAGGCTTTGCTCAATCCACTGTCGAGAAAAGCTTTAAAGATGCTGGACTGGTAGTAGAAATTGCGCCGTTTGGCGGTGAATGTTCGCAAAATGAGATCGACCGTCTGCGCGGCATTGCGGAAACAGCTCAGTGTGGCGCAATTCTCGGTATCGGTGGTGGCAAAACTCTCGATACCGCCAAAGCACTGGCGCACTTTATGGGCGTTCCGGTAGCAATCGCACCGACCATAGCCTCTACCGACGCACCGTGTAGCGCACTGTCTGTTATCTACACCGATGATGGTGAGTTTGACCGCTATCTGCTGCTGCCGAACAACCCGGAACGCGTCATTGTGGATACAAAAATCGTTGCTGGCGCACCTGCACGTCTGTTAGCGGCGGGTATCGGCGATGCGCTGGCAACCTGGTTTGAAGCACGTGCCTGCTCTCGCAGTGGCGCGACCACGATGGCGGGCGGCAAGTGCACCCAGGCCGCGCTGGCGCTGGCTGAACTGTGCTACAACACCCTGCTGGAAGAAGGCGAAAAAGCGATGCTTGCTGCCGAACAGCATGTGGTAACTCCGGCGCTGGAGCGCGTGATTGAAGCGAATACCTATTTGAGCGGTGTAGGCTTTGAAAGCGGTGGTCTGGCTGCGGCACACGCGGTGCATAACGGCCTGACCGCTATCCCGGACGCGCATCACTATTATCACGGTGAAAAAGTGGCGTTCGGTACGCTGACACAACTGGTGCTGGAAAACGCACCGGTTGAGGAAATCGAAACCGTAGCGGCGCTGTGTCATGCCGTTGGTCTGCCAATTACCCTGGCGCAACTGGATATTAAAGAAGATATTCCGGCGAAAATGCGGATTGTCGCAGAAGCATCTTGTGCTGAAGGTGAAACTATTCACAACATGCCAGGCGGCGCAACGCCAGATCAGGTTTACGCCGCACTGCTGGTAGCCGACCAGTACGGACAGCGTTTCCTGCAAGAGTGGGAATAACCTATGCCAAACTCCCGGCTTGTCCGGGAGTTTGAGATTGCAGGCAAAGTGGGCACGGTATTCCCCCTTGCCGGGCTGAGGGATCCCCACAAAATTACTGC
>NZ_AEJZ01000483.1:0-4201 GCF_000208525.1 Escherichia sp. TW14182 | reverse complement strand
CTGATAAGACGCGGCAGCGTCGCATCAGGCGTTGATTGCCGGATGCGGTACAAGCACCTTATCCGGCCTACATATTGCTATTACCACCAGATTTCCATCTGGGCACCGAATGTCCACTCATCGCTATCACCGCGACCGAAGCTACCGCCTTCGAAATTCGCCGGAACAGCTTTGCCGTAGTTCGGGTTGGAAGAGGAGCTACCGTTGTAGTCATAACCCCATTTCTCATCCCACTTGGCGTAGGTTGCGAAGACACGAATAGCCGGGCGTGACCAGATGCTGTCGCCAGCCTGCCATTGTTGTGCGAGGGTGATTTTGTACTGATTGTTCTTGTCGCCAGTGCGCTGGGATTCGACGTTGTCGTAGCCCACTTCCAGCAAGGTACTCATGATAGGCGTCCACTTGTACATTGGACGAATACCGACGGTCCACCATTTGGTGCCGTTGTCGTTATCCCAGTTGATATCCTGGTACATACCCACGTACATCATGTCCCAGTTGTCGCCCATGGAGATCGCACCGTGATCGAGGATACGCAGCAGGTGACCGTTATTGTTAATATTGTAGGCAAATTTTTCGTTATCAAACGCAACGCCAGAACCCTGCGACAGACCTTTACCCTGCGAGGTCATCGAGTCTGTTGCGTACTGAACAACAAACTTGTTGAAGCCTTTCAGGATGCTCTGGGTATGCTCGGCAGTGAACATCCAGCCATCTTTCGATGCGCCATCAACCAGACGATAGTTATCACGCAGGTTAGCGCGACCGTAGTCAACACCCAGTTCCAGGGTGCCGCCCGGGTTGATTTCCATCTGCGCTAAACGCACGTCGAAGACGTCGTTCGCAGTCTCGTTGGTATAGTCATAGATATTGTTGCTGGCGAAAGAAGACGAACCGCCCGCTTCAGAAGAACGCGTTGCTGCCAGAGAAAGTTTACCGAAGCCAACGTCGATGTTTTCCAGACCGGCACCAGGACCAGAAATATCCCAGTAGTAGAAGTCGATCATATGAACGTCATGACGCTGATAGAAACGCTTACCGGCCCAAATAGTGGCGCCTGGCAGCCATTCAATCAGGTTTTTCCCCTGCACGTTCGCTTCACGGAAGGCCGGATCGGTGGCTTCCCAGTCATTCTGTTGTGCTACGGAATAGGCAACGTTAGTGTCGAAATAGAAGCTCTTATCGCCCTCTTTCCACACTTCCTGACCCAATTTTAATTCAGCATAAGTTTCACATTCGTTGCCAAGACGGTATTTACTTTGAGCGCCAGTGGTCTGGAAACACTGTTGTTCACCGCCGCTCCCTGTCCAGCCGATCCCGGAACGAGCGTAACCGTGGAAATCCACAGCCATTGCCTGAGCAGACATTACGCCTGCTGCGACGGCAACCGCCAGAGGAAGTTTGCGCAGAGTAATCATCATTCTATCTCCTGAGTCATTGCTTTTCTTTTTTCACATCGCCTGTCACAGGCTTTGTGTCTTTTTTAGGGGTGCTTAAACGCCCGGCTCCTGATGCAGTCGACGACATGCAGTGCCATCCTCACGGAACAGATGGCAACGCTCTGGCGGCAGGCCGATAGCGAATGTGGCACCTTCTTCTACCAACACCACGTCAGACTGGCGGTACACCAGGTTTTGACGAATGGAAGGGATCTGGATATGAATTTGCGTTTCGTTGCCGAGCTGCTCGACCACCTGAACTTCCCCCTCAAGGATGACGTCGGCGATATCGCTTGGCAGTAAATGTTCCGGGCGAATGCCCAGCGACATGTTGGCGCCGACCTGAACGTTGTGGCTTTCAACCGGCAGCCAGACCTGCTGGAGGTTTGGCATCGGCAGCTCAACCTGGACTTGATCGATTGCAACGGCGGTCACTTTTACCGGCAGGAAATTCATTTTCGGTGAACCGATAAAACCGGCGACAAAGCGGTCGGCCGGATAGTGATACAACTCAAGCGGCTTCCCGACCTGCGCCACGCGACCGGCGTCCAGCACCACGATTTTGTCGGCCAACGTCATCGCTTCGACCTGGTCGTGGGTGACGTAAATCATCGTGCGCCCCAGGCGTTTATGCAGACGGGAAATTTCGATACGCATCTGTACACGTAGCGCGGCATCAAGGTTGGAAAGTGGTTCATCGAGTAAAAACACGCTTGGCTCGGCCACCAGCGTACGACCAATCGCCACACGTTGACGTTGTCCGCCGGAGAGCGCCTTCGGTTTGCGATCCAGCAAGTGCGCCAGTTGCAGCACTTCCGCCACCTGGTTAACACGCTGGTTGATGACCTCTTTCTTTGCGCCTGCTAATTTCAGGCCAAAAGACATATTTTCTGCCACAGACAGGTGGGGATAGAGCGCATAGGACTGGAACACCATGCCGACGCCGCGTTCTGCTGGCGGGGTATCGTTCATTCGTTTATCACCGATGAACAGGTCGCCGCTGGTGATCGTCTCAAGACCGGCAATCATGCGCAGTAAAGTGGATTTACCGCAGCCAGACGGTCCGACAAACACCACGAACTCACCTTCGTGGATGTCGAGATTGATATCTTTCGATACCACCACATCCCCCCAGGCCTTCGTTACATTTTGCAGCTGTACGCTCGCCATGCCCTTCTCCCTTCGTTACAACCTGTCATCGACAGCAACATTCATGATGCAGTGACTATGCGTCATCGGAAGATGGCTTAAATCCTCCACCCCCTGGCTTTTTTATGGGGGAGGAGGCGGGAGGATGAGAAGGTGGGGTCTGCATACTAATCCGAGGGAAAGTAAGGAAATTCGTGATATTGCTTGCAAAAAACATGGCAATTTTGTGTGCGCCTTACCGCAATACTGCCGTTTCTGCGATGCAGATCACATAAAACAAAGGTGGGGCGTAGGGGCAAGGAGGATGGAAAGAGGTTGCCGTATAAAGAAACTAGAGTCCGTTCAGGCGTTTTCACAAGCACTTCACCAACAAGGACCAGAGATTATGAAAATAAAAACAGGTGCACGCATCCTCGCATTATCTGTTTTGACGACGATGATGTTTTCCGCCTCGGCTCTCGCCAAAATCGAAGAAGGTAAACTGGTAATCTGGATCAACGGCGATAAAGGCTACAACGGCCTCGCAGAAGTGGGTAAGAAATTCGAGAAAGATACCGGAATTAAAGTCACCGTTGAGCATCCAGATAAGCTGGAAGAGAAGTTCCCCCAAGTTGCGGCCACTGGCGATGGTCCGGACATTATTTTCTGGGCGCACGACCGCTTTGGCGGCTATGCCCAATCTGGCCTGTTGGCTGAAATCTCCCCAGACAAAGCGTTACAGGACAAGCTGTATCCGTTTACCTGGGATGCTGTACGTTATAACGGCAAACTGATTGCTTATCCGATTGCCGTTGAAGCGTTATCGCTAATTTATAACAAAGACCTGCTGCCGAATCCGCCAAAAACCTGGGAAGAAATCCCGGCACTGGATAAAGAACTGAAAGCGAAAGGTAAGAGCGCGCTGATGTTCAACCTGCAAGAACCGTACTTCACCTGGCCGCTGATTGCTGCCGACGGTGGTTATGCGTTCAAGTATGAAAATGACAAATACAATGTGAAAGACGTTGGTGTGGATAACGCCGGCGCGAAAGCGGGTCTGACCTTCCTGGTTGATCTGGTTAAAAACAAACACATGAATGCGGATACTGATTACTCCATCGCAGAGGCGGCCTTTAACAAAGGTGAAACGGCGATGACCATCAACGGTCCGTGGGCATGGTCCAACATCGATACCAGCAAAGTGAACTACGGTGTGACGCTGCTGCCGACCTTCAAGGGACAACCTTCCAAACCGTTCGTTGGCGTTCTGAGTGCAGGCATCAACGCTGCCAGCCCGAACAAAGAACTGGCAAAAGAGTTCCTCGAAAACTACCTGCTGACTGACGAAGGGCTGGAAGCGGTAAATAAAGATAAACCGCTGGGCGCCGTGGCGCTGAAGTCTTACCAGGATCAGCTGGCGAAAGATCAACGTATTGCCGCCACCATGGATAACGCCAAGAACGGTGAAATCATGCCGAATATCCCGCAGATGTCGGCCTTCTGGTATGCCGTGCGTACCGCCGTGATCAACGCCGCCAGCGGTCGTCAAACTGTTGATGCCGCGCTGAAAGATGCGCAGGGTCGTATAACCAAGTAATGCTGTGAAATGCCGGATGCGGCGTGAACGCCTTATC
>NZ_AEJZ01000484.1:0-1163 GCF_000208525.1 Escherichia sp. TW14182 | reverse complement strand
TAACTGAATCCTGTCCGGTCAATACGCTCATGCCACTCTGTCAGCAACTCTTCTCTGTCCGGCTCTTTTTGTTTGGCGCGACGGGTATCCAGCGCAGCCACACTGCGGGATTTAGCCGATGCATCATCCCCGACCGCTTCCCGGATTTGCTGACTGCGGGTTGAGAAAATATCGACCGGAACACCTTTAATCTCCCACAGACCATTTTTCCCGGTATCCACCGTCTCATAGCCCATCGCCTCAACCTGACGGCGCAATAAATTCAGTTGTATCTGCCCCAGAGCTAACTGGTTCGCATAAACAGCTTCAATAAATCCGTCTTTCCTGACCGTACCGCTTGCCAGCGTTCGCCAGCCACTTTCCGTTGGTGTCATATTCAGGAACAATGCATGGGTATGAAGTTGCGGATCCAGATTCCGTGAAGTGTCATGATTAAATGTGGCAATAACCGCTTTCTGTGTCAGTTGTGTCTCTGTCTCTCCCTCTTTCATCACCCGACTGGAAACCAGCGATTCAACTTCTTTTAGCGTTTCACTTACTGCCCTGTTCCAGGCCTCCAGTAAACGATTCTCACCATACAGCGCAATCAGTACAGACACACTTTTGGGGGCAGAAAATGTCAGATCATAACCGCTGCGATGCACATTAATGCCGCCTTCCATTCTCTCCAGACTGACGCCATTGGGCAGACGTCCGGCAATCAGCTCATCCAGCCGGAAAGCATCCACCGGCCCTTCCAGTTGCAGCAATTTTGCGCCTTCCCCTAACCACCGGGACTGCATGCTGCCCAGAAAATAGTAGTTATCCTGCGATGTGTAATAGCCTGCGCCACCACCGGCAATGGGTGCAATACTCAGCATTACCAGGTTACCTCGCGGTCATCATCCTGTTCACGCGCTTCATTCGTCTGGTGACTCACCAGATTGCGTTCATCCTGTCGCATTGCTTCCTGTGCCTGGCCTGAATCTCTGCAGAGTTCGTCATACCGCTCATCGTCCGGATACAGGATTTCCCCGGTTTCTTTGTCCACAATTTCAGTCAGCTCCGCCACAGGTGCCTTTTCTTCCACAGGGCTGCTCTCACCCGTCCCGCCTGTCATCGCAGCCGCTGTCCCCTGAGTCACCGCTGCAGCCAGTACCGGATTGTTAAGTGATTCTGCCTGT
>NZ_AEJZ01000485.1:0-686 GCF_000208525.1 Escherichia sp. TW14182 | reverse complement strand
TGGCCTGACATGAAAATGTCCTACTTCCACACCCTGCTGGCTGAGGTTTGCACCGGTGTGGCTCCGGAAGTTAATGCTAAGGCGCTGGCATGGGGAAAACAGTACGAGAACGACGCCAGAACTCTGTTTGAATTCACTTCCGGCGTGAATGTTACTGAATCCCCGATCATCTATCGCGACGAAAGTATGCGTACCGCCTGCTCTCCCGATGGTTTATGCAGTGACGGCAATGGCCTTGAGCTGAAATGCCCGTTTACCTCCCGGGATTTCATGAAGTTCCGGCTCGGTGGTTTCGAGGCCATAAAGTCGGCTTACATGGCCCAGGTGCAGTACAGCATGTGGGTGACGCGAAAAGATGCCTGGTACTTTGCCAACTATGACCCGCGTATGAAGCGTGAAGGCCTGCATTATGTCGTGGTTGAGCGGGATGAAAAGTACATGGCGAGTTTTGACGAGATGGTGCCGGAGTTCATCGAAAAAATGGACGAGGCACTGGCTGAAATTGGTTTTGTATTTGGGGAGCAATGGAAATGAGCGCAGCCACAAAGCTCACAGGAGAAAAACCAGTGCGATACACAAAAGTCAAACCATGCCCTTTTTGTGGTTGTCCATCAGTAACGGTGAAAGCCATTTCAGGATATTACCGCGCGAAGTGTAACGGATGCGAATCCCGAACCGGCTATGGT
>NZ_AEJZ01000486.1:0-1486 GCF_000208525.1 Escherichia sp. TW14182 | reverse complement strand
AGTCGAACCTACGACCTTCGCATTACGAATTATAAGAATCCGCTTGTAATTCAAGGGATTATCCCATCAACACTGCGCTCTCACGTCCCACCACATCAAAACATGTAAAGCCTTGCAAGCCATTGTGAGGCCTTATGTGTCTCAGTTTTGTCTCATCAGACATAGCAAGTATCGATCAATTGAGACTTGGATGATAGACTTCATGCCTTTCAGAGCTCATTGATTAAATAAATGTTAAAGTTATTTGTAAAGTACACATCTATAGGTGTGCTGAACACACTTATACACTGGGTGGTTTTTGGTGTATGTATCTATGCCGCACATACCAGTCAGGCCCTGGCAAACTTCACAGGTTTCGTAGTGGCTGTGAGCTTTAGCTTCTTCGCGAATGCAAGATTCACATTCAAAGCATCGACTACAGCGATGCGCTACATGTTATACGTGGGATTCATGGGAATATTAAGTGCGATTGTTGGTTGGGCTGCTGATAAATGCTCACTTCCTCCAATAGTCACTCTTATCACCTTCTCCGCCATCAGCCTGGTGTGCGGTTTCGTCTATTCAAAGTTCATTGTCTTTAGGGATGCGAAATGAAAATATCTCTTGTCGTTCCTGTCTTCAATGAAGAAGAAGCGATACCTGTTTTCTATAAGACGGTACGTGAATTCCAAGAGTTGAAGCCATATGAAGTAGAAATTATATTCATAAATGACGGAAGTAAAGATGCCACAGAGTCAATTATTAACGCGCTGGCTGTTTCAGACCCGCTAGTTGTTCCGCTGTCATTTACACGCAACTTTGGTAAAGAACCAGCCTTATTTGCAGGGTTAGACCATGCAAGCGGCGATGCTGTAATTCCTATTGATGTCGACCTGCAAGACCCTATTGAGGTTATCCCTCATCTTATTGAAAAGTGGCAGGCTGGTGCTGACATGGTGCTTGCGAAACGTTCAGACCGCTCAACTGATGGACGACTGAAACGTAAGACAGCTGAGTGGTTCTATAAGTTACACAACAAAATAAGCACCCCAAAGATCGAGGAAAATGTCGGAGATTTTCGACTCATGTCTCGTGAGGTTGTGGAGAACATTAAACTATTGCCTGAGCGCAATCTTTTCATGAAAGGCATACTGAGCTGGGTGGGTGGTCAGACAGATGTCGTTGAATATGTACGCGCAGAGCGTGTTGCTGGCATCTCAAAATTTAATGGCTGGAAATTATGGAATCT
Source organism: Escherichia sp. TW14182 (assembly GCF_000208525.1). Taxonomy (NCBI): domain Bacteria; kingdom Pseudomonadati; phylum Pseudomonadota; class Gammaproteobacteria; order Enterobacterales; family Enterobacteriaceae; genus Escherichia; species Escherichia sp. TW14182. Next base: position 258 of record NZ_AEJZ01000486.1, on the reverse strand, counting down.
GGCACTGGAAGGTATCACAAGTTTTTCAACCTTTCCTCTTCGCGTATGGACTTATATAGGCTTGTTTGTTGCAAGCATTTCGTTTTTATATGGTGCATGGATGATTATAGATACCCTTGTCTTTGGTAACCCTGTACGCGGGTATCCCTCCTTGCTTGTATCAATACTTTTCTTGGGTGGAGTGCAACTGATCGGGATTGGTGTTCTCGGAGAATATATAGGTAGAATTGGTGATGCTGCCAACTTACTGATTTAGTG
>NZ_AEJZ01000487.1:0-2126 GCF_000208525.1 Escherichia sp. TW14182 | reverse complement strand
CGGATGCGATGCTGACGCATCTTATCCGACCTGCAAATTCTATATCCGGTTGTTGTCATTCAGGGCAATTCTGGCGGCAGCCACTCTTCCACTTCAATCAACACCAGCAACGCCGCGTCGCCACCATACTCTTTCGGTGCCTGGTGAAACGCCATGACATGCGGATGTTGCGCCAGCCACAGCGGCGTTTGCTGCTTCAAAATATGCTTCCCGTGACCATGCATCACACAGGCGCAAAATACATGTTCACGGCGGCAGGCGGCAATCAACGCGCCTAACTCTTGTTTGGCCTGAAGCTGCGTCAGACCATGCAGATCCAAAAACAGCTCCGGCGAATAATCGCCACGGCGCAGTTTCTTCGCCTCAAAATGACTCACATCCGGGCGAACATATTTCACCGGACCTTCGGTATTTAATAACGGCTGAAACTCATCGGAGAAATAATGGCTGGCATCAGCCTGCTCCTGAATCAACCGCTTGACCGGCACTTCGCTGACTTTCTTTCGTTGTGGACGATGGACAATCGTGTCCTGCTTAATTTTGCGAGTACCCGCCATCAACTGGCGAAACAGTGCCTGATCCTCCTCGCTGAGTGTTGTTTTCTTTTTCATTTATGTATCTCTGTTTTAATTTTCCTACAGTTTACCCGACTCGCAGCACAATCGATCGGTCAAAACATAATTTTCCTGCGTCATCGCCGCGTGAATGCTGATTTATCGTCATCTTCATGGCAAACTAGCCGCCGAAATTAATGCGACCATGCCCTGGAGGAATACGTGGATAAAATTTTCGTCGATGAAGCAGTAAATGAGCTGCAAACCATTCAGGACATGTTGCGCTGGTCGGTTAGCCGCTTCAGCGCGGCAAATATCTGGTACGGTCACGGCACAGACAACCCGTGGGACGAAGCAGTGCAACTGGTATTGCCATCGCTCTATCTGCCGCTGGATATTCCGGAAGATATGCGTAACGCCCGCCTGACCTCCAGCGAAAAACACCGTATTGTTGAGCGCGTGATCCGCCGCGTCAACGAACGCATTCCGGTGGCTTACCTGACCAACAAAGCCTGGTTCTGCGGTCATGAATTTTACGTCGATGAACGCGTACTGGTGCCGCGATCGCCGATTGGTGAACTGATCAACAATAAATTTGCCGGGCTTATCAGCAAACAACCGCAGCATATTCTGGATATGTGCACTGGCAGCGGATGCATTGCCATTGCCTGCGCTTATGCCTTCCCGGAAGCGGAAGTTGATGCGGTGGATATCTCTCCCGACGCGCTGGCGGTTGCCGAACAGAACATCGAAGAACACGGTTTGATCCATAACGTCATTCCGATTCGATCCGATCTGTTCCGAGACTTGCCGAAAGTGCAGTATGACCTGATCGTCACCAACCCGCCGTATGTCGATGCGGAAGATATGTCCGACCTGCCAAACGAATATCGTCACGAGCCGGAACTGGGCCTGGCATCTGGCACTGACGGCCTGAAACTGACGCGCCGCATTCTCGGTAACGCGGCAGATTACCTTGCTGATGATGGCGTGCTGATTTGTGAAGTGGGCAACAGCATGGTACATCTTATGGAACAATATCCGGATGTTCCGTTCACCTGGCTGGAGTTTGATAACGGCGGCGACGGTGTGTTTATGCTCACCAAAGCGCAGCTTGTTGCGGCGCGGGAACATTTTGGAATTTATAAAGATTAAGTAAACACGCAAACACAACAATAACGGAGCCGTGATGGCTGGAAACACAATAGGACAACTCTTTCGCGTAACCACCTTCGGCGAATCGCACGGGCTGGCGCTCGGCTGTATCGTCGATGGTGTGCCGCCAGGCATCCCGCTCACGGAAGCGGATCTGCAACACGATCTCGACCGTCGTCGCCCAGGGACATCGCGCTATACCACCCAGCGCCGCGAGCCGGATCAGGTCAAAATTCTCTCCGGCGTTTTTGAAGGCGTCACCACCGGCACCAGCATTGGCTTGTTGATCGAAAACACCGATCAGCGTTCTCAGGATTACAGCGCGATTAAGGACGTTTTCCGCCCAGGCCATGCCGATTACACCTACGAACAAAAATACGGCCTGCGCGATTATCGCGGCGGCGGACGCTCGTCCGC
>NZ_AEJZ01000488.1:0-1938 GCF_000208525.1 Escherichia sp. TW14182 | reverse complement strand
CAGCCCGGTTAACGTGCCGGCACGGCCTGGTTAAGTAGTTTCCGTCTCAGTTCGTGACGCAAAATGAGAAACCAGCAAAACTCAAAATGAGTCACAATAAGAGCGCACAGAGACTCTAAAAGAGCTACTCCGCTTGACATAAGCCCAAAACGAGACACAATAAGGAACAACAAAAACTCAAAAAGATGCATCGATATAAAATATGCATCTTTTTGAGCCAAACATAAACTCAAAATGAGGCAAGAAAAGAAATGCTAAAAGTATCATGCGACGATGGTTCAACTAACGTAAAACTGGCCTGGCTTGAAGATGGCGAGGTAAGAACCAGTCTGTCAGGAAACAGTTTTAAAGAAGGCTGGAACCCGGGACTGTTTAATGCCGGCAAAGTTTACAATTACGTCGTGGATGGGAAAAAATACACCTATGATTTGGGCAGCACTGCTGTCATAGGTACAACACATGTCAGTTATCAATACAGCACCACCAATCTGCTTGCCATACATCATGCACTGCTGACATCCGGCCTTCAGCCACAGGATGTAGAACTGACAGTGACGTTACCTGTGACCGAATTCTTTGATAATGACAATCAACCAAATGAAGAAAGAATAGAAAGGAAAAAGGCAAATGTTCTCCGTGAGATATCTCTGAATAAAGGGGAAACATTTAAAATTAAAAAAGTTAATGTAATGCCTGAATCTTTGCCAGCTGCATTTGAATCACTAAAAAAAGATAAAGTAAACAAACTTGAACGCAGCCTGATTATCGATCTTGGAGGAACCACTCTGGATTGTGGTTTAATTCTCGGTGCATTTGAAGGCATTTCTGAAATCCGTGGCTATTCAGAAATCGGGACATCCCGCATCACTCATACCGTCATGAATGCGCTGACGAAAGCCTCCACACCATGTAATTATTTTATTGCTGATGAGTTAATAAAAAACAGACATGATAATGAATACCTCCAGACATTAATAAATGATGTAACTGAAATAAAAAACATAACTCATGTAATAGACAGTGAAGTGAAATCTCTGGCAGAAAGCATCAGGCAGGAAATTTCAACATTCTCAGGAATGAACCGAATCTATCTCACTGGCGGAGGAGCTGAGCTTATTTACCCTCACATAAAGCAATATTTCCCGAATCTGAAAGTGAACAAGGTGGATGAACCTCAGTTTGCATTGGTGAAAGCAATGGTGCATGCGTAATGGAAAGCAGTGATCCGAAAAAAAGAAAGAAAGTTGTGGCATACCTGCACCCGACACTTTATCCGCAGGACAGCCTGACACAACAAACAATAGACTCTCTTCCGATACAAATGCGGGGAGACTTCTACAGACAATCCCTTATTTGTGGAGCAGCTCTTTATTCTGTTGACCCCCGACTGTTAACGCTAATCAGTGGTTTTTTCAGTGAGAAAATCACTGCAGAAAATCTGGTAAAACTTATAGAGCAAACAACAGGATACAAATCCACATCGATTGATATAAGTACGCTAAAAAACATTATAGAGGCATCTTCAGAAAACAAATCAGAGAGCATCACTTCAAAAGATGATTTTGAAGAACAAACCAGACGCAATCTTTCCATGTTAAAAAAATAATAAAAAAGAGCAGGTTCAATCAGTTACCTGCTCTTTTTTTTACATATACTTAAAAATCAGATTTTTACGAAGATTCAACAGGTTATCATAAAAAAGTGCAACAGCATGGAATGCAATGATGCTTCTGCTGTAAATCGTAACTATTAAAAACGTTAACTAACAACTTTAATGTATGATTGTCTCCATGAAAAAATTATCACGTTTATTTACTCCAGGGCTCGCACAATCATTTTTGATATGTCTGACATTATCATGGTGGCCATATATAGAGCCTCCTGTCATTATTTTTTATCTTATGTTTATTTTCTGTGTAGCAATTGTAAGAGCGACTA
>NZ_AEJZ01000489.1:0-802 GCF_000208525.1 Escherichia sp. TW14182 | reverse complement strand
TTCGCGGATATTCTTTTCTGAATAATGTAGGCACATCACTCTCCTTTGATGCCAATGTTTGCAGCCTGGCAAGCCTCTTTGAGCACCCAGTCAACAGCGTCTTTCCATGCTCCGGTTTCGACTGGCGGATTTTCACGCTTAACCTGTTCATAGAAGCGCACTGCTTTAATCAATCCTTCTGGTGTCAGTGGCACAGGCGGGGCAGTGAATAACGCCTGAATTTCATAGCTCGGCCTGTCGTTGCAATCCTCTTTTGTCGGTACATATTTCCAGTCACCAACCCACGGCTCCCCCTGAGAGTCCGTAACGCCTTTTTTCACGTAGCGATATCGCCATGCAACTGGTTTTGCCTGCCCTGCCGTTTCATGTCCTTCCTGATAATTAATCTCGCTCATTCATCGCCCCACTCATCACAATATGCTTCGACCGGAGTTTTTCCTGCTTCGTAGTCATCACGCCATGCTTCAGCATCAGCGGCACTTCCACCGCGTAACTCTGCATAGTCCATTAACAGTTCATGCCATTCTTCAAAACTGACGTTGTATTTAGTTGAACCAAAATCAGCCATTTTATTCTTCCTCCTCGTCTTTTATTTCGTGATATGAGTAATTGCAGTAGTTAAAGAAAATTTCTTTTGCTTCGTCCTGTATTTCATCTGGTGCCGCATCATCATCCACTTCGAATACATCCTCAAAATCTCCACCAGCTATTCCCGTTTCAATAATTATTTTGAACTTTCGCATTTCATTACCGCCCTTTCGGGCGGCCTCCGGATGATTTGAGGGTGCAGGAATCCCTCCGG
>NZ_AEJZ01000490.1:0-662 GCF_000208525.1 Escherichia sp. TW14182 | reverse complement strand
GCAGTGGCAGGATATGCCATTCTGGCAGGTTATCGCGGAAGCCAGTCTGGCAGCCAGAGAGGCCGGTCATGCCGTCCGTGAGATGGAACGGTGGATGGTGCCAAACAAACTCCGGGAGGCGGCATGATGCGGAATGTCAGACACCCGAAAACACACAGGGAAATGTGTGAACTGGCCTGTCGTTTTCTCCGCAACCACGGTTTTAAGGTGGTGTTCAGTGACCGTTTTCACGCATGGACGTCCTGCGGTGAACATCCTGATGCGCTGGGCTTCCGTAACGGAGCGTCATGTCTCATTGAGGTGAAATGCTCACGGTCTGATTTCCTGGCTGACAGGAAAAAGGTGTTCCGGGCAGAGCCGGAAAAGGGCATGGGAGACTGGCGTTTTTATCTCTGCGAGCCGGGCGTGATTACCGTGGATGATTTACCGGCGGGCTGGGGGCTGCTGTATGTGATTAACGGGCGGGTCAGGAAAGTGCATGGCTGGCCCCGGAACTACCAGTGGGTGGTCACGAAAGCCAAACCCTTCAGGGCAAACAAACAGGCTGAATGCGATTATCTGTTCAGTGCACTACGCCGACTGGAAATCCGGGCCGTGACGGAGAATGGTACAGATGCTGACAGGGTGCAGACATATGGGCTATGATGTGCCCGGCGCTTGAG
>NZ_AEJZ01000491.1:0-2027 GCF_000208525.1 Escherichia sp. TW14182 | reverse complement strand
CTGTGGCCAGTTTTTGTTGACCACTACATAGCTCCGCTTCAGGATGCGGTTGATTTAGATATGGCAACAGATGATGAAACGAAACTGTTACTGAAATGGAAAAAATATCGCGTGCTATTGATGCGTGTTGATATAAAAAATACAGAGTGGCCGAAAAAACCAGAGAGCAATCTATAAGAGAAAACTCGTTATTGGATGAAAAACGAGGTGTCTAATTATAACTGTATATGGTTTTTATAATGATACTTCCTTCAAATTTATAGTATCTCATATACTCTAGAATATAGCTCTAAATTAGGATATCGTTGTATACGGCAACCACCCCATTTTTATTTCTGATAGGGATATAACCCGTCGAAAGAGACGGGTTATTCATTCGTTAGTACGTTTTATATAATAGCGGGCAACTTACTATAGGTTAAGTTTTTTGTTAAATACTAGTATTACTCTTTCTTCAAAGTTCAAAACTTCGTCAGGCTTACCTAATTGTTCTTGAATACCTGCAAGGCAGGATGTCATTTCTTTGCATCGTTCGGGTTCGTTAGCTACGGAAACGGCTATAAATTGTCGCTCAGGAGCAGAATTGAACGCCTCCTTGCTATGCCAAGAAGTCAGTGTCTGTTGTCTCACGCCAGTAAAGTCAATTTTCCCCGAATCAGCATTAAAGAAAACAGGAGTTATCTGTATGTCCCCACCAGATAACCAATTTACAGTCATTGACATATCCCAAAAAGAGCCGTACCCATAATGGAGATTATTTTTTTTTAAAAAATCAATGTATGATTTAACAGTCTTCTCCTGATCGTGTAATGGTGATGCATTATTTATGTAAGAGTTAATTGAACTGATTGAAAAAGAAAATGCGATTAGATAAAATAATATCTTTGCTTTTGTTGATGTGCCGATACAACACAATATCAGTGCGAAACAGGTAACATTCATAAAGAAACGCATGCTAATATAATCAGGAGATTTATAGCTCAGTATGAATGATGAGACAATACCTGCGATAGATAATAATGAAAATAACACAATATAAATGCGGTATTTGTTTTTTTTATTATCCGAAAAAACAAACCACGCAGATGTAATAATGGCAATGAACCAAATGACAAATGAGGCGTAAGATGTTGCGTTATTGTCGATAACTAATAAATTAAGACCTTTTCCTATTAATAGAATGCACCATTTTGCATTTAAAATTATATCATTGAGTGATACAATTTCAAATTGATGGGGAGGTATGTCAAGTAGATTTTGCAATACATTGGAAAGAGAGATTAAACATGCAAATAGTATTAATGCAGTATGCTTAAATAATTTTTTATCCCATACGGAGAATAAAAAGTAAGATATTAATAGTGGAATGAAAAATGCAGCCGTAAACCACGGATCGGATACGCTGGAAAATAATGCTGTCAAACTTAAGAGGAGAGTGATAAATATACTTTTATACTGTATGTTGAAAACAGATATAAGCAAGCATAAAAAGCCAAAAGCGTTTGTTGAATTATGAGAAAAAGGATGTGATACAAAACCATAAGTGTATGAAAAATATGATATTAGAGATAGAAGTATAATGGAAACCAAAGCAGGAGTAAACCCGAATGCCTTACGTAGCGTTAACATCGCTGCTATTACTATAGCAATAGAGAAAACTGCAGTTGATAATCTTAATGCTACTAAGCCATCATCACCTAACAGCATAAAAAATAAAAAGTTAATTGGGTAAACGGTGAAATACCAATTATCCACGGTTGGTTTCCAGTCGTGGATTGATGATATACCATTCTCTAAAATATGCCTCCATACAATTGGGCTGTTAGCAACATCCGGTTCAACTGGAAAGTATCTGGTAGTCAACCAAATTATTAGAAGTGCTGATAAAGCCAATAATATTTTTAATGCTGATTGTTTAATACATATGCTCATGGTTATTTTCTACCTTTTCTTTAAAATATACTTAGGTCTTGATTTTGTTTCTAAGTAAATTCTACCTGGTAGTGACTCCAACTTACTGATAGTGT
>NZ_AEJZ01000492.1:0-560 GCF_000208525.1 Escherichia sp. TW14182 | reverse complement strand
AGCGCACTGGCCGATAGCGGGCTTTTTTATGGATAACTGAAGCAGGAGAAAGAGCAGGGCGGTGACTAATGAAAGAGTCGGACTGGAAAATCATAAGGCACCGACTGGAAACCGGGGATGCGTCCGCCAGAGAATTGGGCAAGGAGTATGGAGTCAGTCATACAACGATAAATAACAGAGCCAGAAAGGAAGGCTGGAAAAAGCCTGGAAATAAACTTTCCACTAAAAAGGTTTCCACACGAAAAGTGGAAAGTGGAAACTCAGAAACTGACAACTCGCCATCTCCCCAAAAAACAGGCGGGCACAAATCAAAAAATACCAGATTCGCACCTTCATCTGATGATACTGATATTCCTTTTAACCCCGATGAATTCGGCGTTTCTGACCAGCAGGCAAAATTCGCCATGCTGGTTGCCCAGGGTAAAAAGCCGACTGAGGCATACCGACTGGCTGGGTATGAAGGGGAAGGAAACACTGCATGGGTAGCAGCCTCTCGTTTGTACAGGAATGATAAGGTTTTTCGTGCTATCAGCTACTTCCGCAATCAGTACCAGAAACGC
>NZ_AEJZ01000493.1:0-598 GCF_000208525.1 Escherichia sp. TW14182 | reverse complement strand
ACTCATCTTGCACATGCAGGCCAGCCATTATCTGAATCGCTTTCTGCAATTTTTCTCGCCATTTCATCACGTAGATCATCAATAATGCGTTGCACTCGCATGACTGCAGAAGGCTGGAGAGCGCAATCGCGCTCAAGAATATCCGGCAACGTTTCCAGCACCATGACTACGGCTTTAGCCAGAGATGAATATTCACGGGCCACCTCTTCGACAGGGAGTAATTCACGTGAAGCTGCTTCAAATTTCAGCCTTTCATTTTCTGACTGATACCAGGCTTTCCGATCCTGTGGTGACATTTCCCCATTTTCTTTCATTGATGGGGTTAGTAGTGCCTGAAGTGCCGGGCCGAGTTCATACAGTTTAAGATTCTCACCATTCCCGCCAACAAGCTCCAGTTCACGCAAACGGCGTGAAACAAGATTTCGATTCATGCCTACCAGGTCTGCCAGTTGTGAGACATTAACCCGCATTTTGCTCAGCTCCACTTTATCACCTCACTGCACGGTCGCTTTTTCAACAAAACAAATCAATAATGTTAAAAATCAAAGCATTAAACTTATGCTGCTGCACGCATAAAATATCAAAAATCTCTCGATTT
>NZ_AEJZ01000494.1:0-665 GCF_000208525.1 Escherichia sp. TW14182 | reverse complement strand
AATCTAGAATTAAAATTATTTGTCTGACATACTTAATACAAACAGAATTCGTAGTTACATACTTATGAATGTCTTCAATATCATCTTTTTTGAGGCGATTACTATCAATTGAAGACTCCACCTCTTTAAGTATATTATTATGTTTCTCAAATAATATATTATACCCATCTTTAAAGTATGTTTTTCTCATTTCAAGAAGCGATTCTTCGGCTAATCGAGTTGCCTCCATTGCTGCTTTTGCACTACATCTTGCCGCGTAAGCATTCCAGGCAGAGACCCCCAAAATTATAGAATTCAAAATATCTAAAAACTGCATTTTCATTTATAACCATATTGAAACAGTACAATTCATTACATCTACGTAAGGGGATGTAACTACTCGTTCAACTCAATACTCTTGGCATGGGAAAACTTCCTTTTTCAAGCAACTCCCAACCGTAATTCCTGGCAAGCCTGGTAAGCTGAGCAGCAAGCCAGGCACTCAAAGAATGAATCGGGGATTCTGACGCTGGCCTACAACCGCCAGGATATTGACACGACTGGCCTCATCATTCACTTCATAAAGAACGTGCTGTCCAAGTAAGCTAATGCGGCGAACCCCTTCGCCATAGCGTTCATCAGTTTCATATAGCCGAGGGTAATCTGCCAGGCGATCGGTTGCAGTG
>NZ_AEJZ01000495.1:0-1094 GCF_000208525.1 Escherichia sp. TW14182 | reverse complement strand
TGCGCTTCCGTTTCACCTTTTAACCAACGGTGATAGATATTCTGCTGATTGTTCCAGTCCCTGCCTGGCACCAAGGGCAATTCGCCGCCCCCCTGGCGCAGATATTCTTCAGTAATTGCATTGGCTACCCATGCCTGCCCTTTTTCAGCGGCCAGGGCTAACAGCACTGATTCAATGTGCTCATGCCTGATTTTCATGAATCAACTCCTGTGCATTTTGTGTGTTAGCTTTACATCCAACAGGTAAACCATCGGTCGGATTCGGGTAGATATCAGGCCGAAGTTCATGAGGTGTAACCTCGAAATTCGTAGCCTCCGCGATACGCAATACCTTTTCGGGGCTTAACTGACTACGGCCAGTAGCTACGAGGCTAATCATTGATTGCGAACAACCAGCGAGTGCAGCCAAACAAGACTGTCGTACACGATTTTTTTTCAAATATTCATCTAATGTCATAAGGGTCACCTTAGTAATGCCTGTCAAAATATTAACTATATTAATTTAAATGATCAATACCTATATCAGTTTGAGATTATGAGTTGTGTTCATAAGATGGTGGTATGAGAAGAAAACGCGAAGAAATCGCATCGCCAGAAGCTACGCAGCGTCTGCGCGCAGTCTGGGATGCCAAAAAAAGAGAGCTCAAACTGACTCAGGAGCTTGCTGCTGAGCTAATGGGCTTTGAGACTCAATCCACAGTTAGCCACTATCTCAACGGAAAGGCTCCACTAAACACTGATGCAGCATTAAAATTCGCTGTATTACTAAGAGTTAAGCCTGAAGAGTTGAGGCCTGATTTAGCTGATCTGATGAATTACGTCCGTTCCTCAGGAACTTATGACGAAAGTTTCGAAGGCGAAGGTTGGCGGATGGTTAACAAGCAACAAGCTGATTTACTGGATCTTTTTGAAATCCTACCCGAATCAGAAAAAGCAAAACTAATCGAAAGGCTTAAAGGTCAGAATGAACTCTACAAAGAAGCGTTTGAAAAGATGCTGGCAGCTCAGAAACGCATGAAGAAATAGCTCCCGTAACCTCGTAACTAAACCGCCATTTTTGGCGGTTTTTTTTTTCCCTCTGCACCCCCCCCTTTT
>NZ_AEJZ01000496.1:0-1953 GCF_000208525.1 Escherichia sp. TW14182 | reverse complement strand
GGGGACTCCGTCCGGCCAGTGAACTGTGCCGCACTCCGGGCAGTACAAACTCCCCATTACCGTCTTATATCACTGGCGCTAACACTTTCTGGTGTTTTTTCGATCTTTCCAGGTTTTAAATTCCTGTCGATGAATGTTCTTGCCCCCTTATTTCCAGACAGGGGTTGTATCTTAAGTTAACATTACCCGCTGACGTCGATATTCTCGCGGAGAGCGATAACCCAACGCACTATGCGGATGGTTTTCATTGTAATGCTCGATCGCCACTGCAAGGTTATGCAATGCCGTTCTTACATTCGGTTTCGGCATGAACGCGATGTAGTCTTCCTTCATCGTTTTCACGAACCGTTCTGCCATTCCATTACTCTGAGGGCTACTGATTGCCGTTGTGCAGGGCTTCAGATTCAGCTCTCTGGCGAACTGCCGTGTTTCATGCGCTCTGTACGCTGAACCGTTATCTGTCAGCCACTGGATGGACTGTTCCGGTACTTTATCGCCAAAGCGTTTTTCTATCGCGCCTAACATCACATCCTGCACTGTCGCTTTATCGTAACCTCCCGTGCTTGCGGCCCAGTCTATGGCTTCACGATCGCAACAGTCCAGGACGAACGTAACACGCAGTTTTTCGCCATCATCGCAACCGAACTCAAAGCCATCGGAACACCAACGCTGGTCGCTTTCCTTCACCGATATTCGGCCTTTATGTTCCCGCTGCCGTCTTGATGGTTTGTCATGTAACAACAACAGACTATTTTCGCTCATTATCCGGTAAACACGCTTTGCATTCACGAACGGTAGTCCTTCATTTCGGGACTGCCGCCTGAGTATCGCCCAGACACGGCGATACCCGTATGCAGGCATATCGCCAATAATATCCAGGATGCGCGATAAGACTTCTGCATCCGCAGCCTCATCGCGCCTCTGACGCCGTTTATCTGGCTTGTTATCAGATGCCTTCATCCGTAATGTTAACTGCGCACGTGACACGCCCAGAACACGGCTTACCGGGGCTATTCCTTGTCCGAAGGTAACAAGGGCACATGCGCTATCCATTTTCGCGATTGTGCATACTCCACCGCTTCTTTGAGGATCTCAACTTCCATGGTTTTCTTACCCAGTAAACGCTGAAGCTGATTAATCTGCTTTATTGCAGCGGCCAGTTCAGAAGCAGGAACAACGTCTTCACCGGCAGCCACAGCAGTGAGGCTTCCTTCCTGGTATTGTTTCTTCCACTTAAACAACAGACTGGGCTGAATTCCATGCAAACGCGCCACGTGGGACACCGTCATGCCCGGCTCCATAGTTTGTTGAATAATTGCGATTTTTTCCTGAGGTGTTTTACGTTTATGCACCTCTTTTCCTAACAAAACGCCAGCCATCTCAAAATTAGAACTAGTGTTAGACATATATCCAAGCCTATCTCTTATTTTAAGATACATCTACTGTCTGGTATTTCAGGGGGCCAGCTCATAAGTGTTTATCAGGCGCAATACTATCTTGCAAAGCTTCAGGAAAAAGGAGAGATAGTGCGGAGTGAAAAACGGCAGGGGCAGAGGTGTATCTGGACAATAAAGTGAGACGTATTGATGCAGTCAGTTCCGGAAGCAGGAGGCCATTCAGCCTCATGCTTTCGACAAATTGTTTTGTTGTTCAGGAGAGGTGATGGTATTTGGGGGCTGCCTGAGACTAAGTTTACATCCGGAGCCTCTGAATGCTTCTCCGGATGGACTGGCAATCCCCATTTGCTGCAGTGTTTTATCAGCGGCTCTGGCTATTTCTCTGATATCAATTTTTTCAGGTAATACCGGGGGAGGTATCTGAGCCAGGCAAAATGCCCGCCGTTGTATCATCCACTCCCGTTGGGCTTCTGTGTACTCAGTATTTTATATGAACGCATCCCGTTTTGCACAGCTTCCATTGTTTTGACATTGACGGTAGGTTGCAGCTTTATAT
>NZ_AEJZ01000497.1:0-587 GCF_000208525.1 Escherichia sp. TW14182 | reverse complement strand
GGGAAACTGGGCACAGCCGGAACATTATACCCGGCCCTGCGTGATATTTTTGACCAGACTGGTGCGCTGGTGATTGTGGTGCGCGCAGAAAGTAAAACAAAGGCGAAAGAGGCCGAACAGCGTGCGGCGGTGATTCAGGCCATGGAGGCGCTGACAGAAAGTAAGGGCGTCACAGGCTATCAACCGCGCATCCTCATTGCCACGGGGTACAGTGAGGATGATGGCGTGGCAAAGGCGCTGGAAACGTATGCCGCGAAGTTGCGGGCTGTGGCCTATATTGACTCGCCCTCAATGGCAACGCCGCAGGATGTGGTTCAGCGGCGCGCGTCATTTGGTGGGCGTGTGGAGCTGCTGCGTCCGCGCGTGTCAGTGACGGATGACAGCGGGCAAACGATATTTCGTCCATATTCGGCTCGTGCTGCCGGGCTGCGTGCCCGTATTGATTACGAAAAAGGGTGGTGGTGGTCCAAATCAAACCAGGACGTGATGAATATCACCGGTCTGGAGCAGGTGGATACGTTTATTCTCGGGGAGCAGAACTGCACGGCAAACCTGCTGAACATGGAAAATATCTCCACCATTATTCG
>NZ_AEJZ01000498.1:0-796 GCF_000208525.1 Escherichia sp. TW14182 | reverse complement strand
TCTGGCGCAGGAGAAAGAAAAGCAGAAGCCCTGGCCGTTGTCGCCATCAGGTGCCTGGAATTCAGATAAAGATGAAGAGGATATGCAACGTCTGAGGGATGCTGCAAAGTGGAAGGACAAATAAAAGAAGAGAGAGTTATGGCAGGACAATTAACTGAAAAATTAAAAACGTTTAACTGGAAAGATGACAGGCTACGTATGTGGCCTGGTTGTAAATTTGGTGTGCAGATAACAGCATGTTGTATTTCAGTATCATTTTTTATGACGTTCTGTGCAGCTCTGGTTTACGGTGAAAGTGCTATGGGGCTATTAGTATGTTTTCTGGTTGTGCACTTTTTCTCTGCAATTATTACAATTGTTGTGCTGTGGGAAATATCTTCTACTCAGTATGTTCTTATGAAAATAGAGTCTGAAACGGATATTATTTCAAAATCAGAACAACTGAAAAAACGATGTGTATTATCTGCCTGCAGAGTGGCCCTGATCATTATCGCTGTTGCTGTTGGATTTGAACTGCAATTTGTCCTTTTCTCGGGGGCGGTGTTTGCTTTATTGGGGGCAGTTTTTACATGTGTTTTTTCTTATAAGGTGAGAAAACTATATCCTGACGATTTTGTTCGATTTGTTTATGTTAATCTGCCTGGAGAGTGTCGTTCAAAAGACGATGTGTGTTGTTCCAGTAATAATAGAGTTAATCCGGCAACTGGACTTCCCATGTTAGGTGGAATTGATGCGGGGGGGAATGCCTGGGGAATGAATAATCATCGCTGGGATGACCGTTGGTAAAAATACAGGT
>NZ_AEJZ01000499.1:0-770 GCF_000208525.1 Escherichia sp. TW14182 | reverse complement strand
ATTCTGGTTCGATCGGGACAAAAGAGGCTGACTCTTCATCCCAGCGGTTTTCCAGCATATATTCGGTATCCCAGGAGTCGATGGCAGGGCGGGGCATGCCGGGTTTATCCTCGCAAACAAGAAATTTATAAGCGCAGTCCTGAGCAGCCGGATATTGCTCCAGGAATTGCCAGGTAAATTTGGCACGGGCGCGGCGTTCGTCGCCAGCTTCAATGGCTGTGGCTACAGCGACTGCACCTTCTTCCTTTATTGCCTGTTCGTCCGGAATGGCGGCGCAAATAAAGACTTTACTCATTTTGTTTTAACCTCATTACAGATTTAAGGGTGAACAAATCCCTGCCATTGCTGGCATATATAAAAAGAATCTGATTTTTGAATTACCGCACTCAGGATTTTGAGGCAGGTGTTTCAGTAAAATTCTGGTGTATGATTTTTTCTACCGGATAACAGTTACCGGGAATTTTCTGCTCTTTCATTGCGGCAATACATTCCTCCTTGCTGTCATAAATACCCGTTACCATATCAACCGGTTCGCTGTTAGCCATAAAAACAAGCATGACCGAGGCCCACATTACACCCATGATTTTTTCTCCTGGAAAATGCCAAGTTTAAGAAGGGCGAGTCGGGAAAGCATGGAATTATCATTGAGAAGATAAGGTTCATATTTCCTCATATTAATGGCATCCTCAGTGAAGTCTTTATTACTGAGCTGAATGCCAATATCAAAACAACCTTCAGATGTATTAACGTTTGGTAATAACGTTTCCATT
>NZ_AEJZ01000500.1:0-586 GCF_000208525.1 Escherichia sp. TW14182 | reverse complement strand
AACAACAGGTAATCCGGCGACCTGTCCAAAAGTTCGCTTCCAGCCTGATTCCGATCCTTTGGTTGGATCAACACCTTCATAGTTGTCACGGCCACACAAACGCCAGCAAAAATCAATCAGCGTTGTTTTACCCGTTCCAGGCTCTCCGGTAATCTCAAGAAAGGGGTAAGATGCGTTTTTCTGCCTGATTTGTTCGCTGAACAACGAACCCAGCCAGAAGGCCAGGGTAATAATTCCCTTTTCACCAAACGCCAGCCAGAGATCTTCCACCCAGGACGTTGTAAATTCATCCGGTTTTTTATAGTTAATCTGCAATATTGGTTTTTTATTCAATGGTTTTGCGTTTATGCCATCAATTTCAAAATAATCCTCTTCATTGATTTCGTAGGTTTTACCATTACAAACCGCGACATCATTAAACAGCCATGCGCCAATCTCTTTGTTGTATCCGATAAAATCCTGACCGATAACATTTTTTATTGCGGGAAGGTCATTTTTTATTAATGCATCAAGGTGCGCAGTCGTTCCGGTATAAATACCACCTTTTGCCACATGCAACAGGCGTTTTTTAAATTCAGATGCGGAT
>NZ_AEJZ01000501.1:0-1600 GCF_000208525.1 Escherichia sp. TW14182 | reverse complement strand
CGGCTCCGGCAGAGCCACTCCCCACAGAGCTGCCCGCCGTCGAAAATCCGGCGACGGATGCCAGCCATCAGTCATCGGAAATTTCCCGATGGGTTCGTTCAGGCCTTCCAGGTAATCAGGTTCCGCTGCCTGCAACGGCACGCCATTCGACTCACTGGCCGGAGCACTCTCGCGCACGCGCGCGTTATGTGTGGGGTTTATATATCTGTTATCTGTTATCTGGATACCGCATGACAAAGCGTTAGCCTTATCCTTAGGCTTATCCTCAGGCAAAGGGATTGCCTTATCGAATGCCATCCCCAAAGCCTCAGAAACCCCGTAGGACGCGGCTCTCAGCGATTCCCTGGCCTCCCATTTGAGAGGGCAATCAGGAATTAAAGCGAATGCCTTTGCCCAGGATTTAATGACATTTATCGAGTTTGGCGGATTGTGTTTCGCAGCATTCGGGAGCCAAAAAACTCTGGCTTTGATATCTGCTTTCACCATGCCAAGATTCATGGCTTCGCCTAAGGCTAAGTCAAAGGCTTCGATATCCCACCCCAACTCTTCAGCCATTGCTGCCCGCCCGGCTTTAAACAACCCTGGAATAATCCCGGTAAATGGACTGGTCAGCAGATAAATAAACAAACTCTGTCCACTTGGAGGCAGAGGAGATAACGCCCTAAATTTGGGATCATCCCATATCGTTATTTTTACCTTGCGATAAGGCTCATTGTTTGCCTTAGTTTTTGGCATGGGATTTGGCATGTTTTTAGCCTTAACCATAATTGCCTCATCTGGTGTCGAACCTTCCTCCGGATATAATCTGTGATTCCCCAATCAACAGAACCAAAGGAGGTTCGACATGTCTTTAATGGCTGTTTGCCAAAAAATTAAAAATCACATGCGCACTGTGTACAAAATTAACCAGCACGACCACGACATGGTTAACCTGGTAACATGCAGGGCTATAGTTCTCACCCGCTTCCACCTGATTCTTACAAATCACTCACGGGATTCTCTCCTGAGCCCCAGTAGCTATGATTCGCTGGCGAGATTGCTATACCAGGCAAGTGAAAAACGTATTACTGATCCCTTATCTGTTTCCCCTGTCCTTGCTCTTCACATTCTGGAAGACGCTCTCTATGACCCCCGCCAGGAATGCGACTATCAATTTCTTGAAGCTGAGAAATCAATGAGAGAATGGTTCGTTGAATATCGCGAACGGCAGCAAACGTTATCCTCAGAGTATTCAGAACTTCCGCAACTTCGCTGGAGTGATCTTCCGAACGAATTATTTGCTCTGACCCCAGAAAATTAATTCTTGGGGATAAATCGTCCATAACTGAGCGCAGGCTAAGTTCTGCGCTCTGAAGCTTCCGAACCGAAGTTTCTGTACCCCAACCCGCAATTTCTGCATTTTTTGCAAGTTTCAGGATCCAGTCTCGTAGTTCGCCGGGAGTAAGATTTCCAGCATTGATAAACGGTTTGATTTTCATTGTTAGTTACCCTATTCACTTAATGAACAACAACAGAATCGCCGGACGAACCGCCGTCGCTGAAATGCGCTTTACGGTAAACAGCCTGGACCGCATCATCATGCGCATCAATTGCCGTACTC
>NZ_AEJZ01000502.1:0-552 GCF_000208525.1 Escherichia sp. TW14182 | reverse complement strand
TGTGATTAATAAAGGAATTAATAAACAAATATTAAAAAATATTAATTGCCATAAGGTTTTGCTGCTAAGAAATACTGTTAGCGAAGATTTTATTTTTGATAGTGCAAATTATTTCGATATTATCTATGATTTTGAAAATAGATTTATAGGGAATGAGAAGACCAAAGCAATAGAACAATTTTTTCCTATCGGAATGGAAGAAATTACAAGTTATAGTTTGTTTGACAAAAATAACAGCCAGCCAATATGCTTTTTCCTTGGTCGTGATAAAGGGCGTCTTCAAATAATTGATGAATTAGCTGATAGATTAACAACACTAGGATGTAAGCTAGATTTTAATGTTGTTAAAGATAAGACATCCTCTCCTACTTCAAAGTATTTGATTGAAAAACAAATACCTTATGAAGAGAATATTAGAAGAACATTAAATTCTAATATAATTGTTGATATAACTAAAGAAAATCAATCTGGCTGGACTCTTCGGATACTTGAGGCACTATTTTTTAATAAAAAATTAATTACTAACAATATAAATATACTTGATTCAGAAAT
>NZ_AEJZ01000503.1:0-1209 GCF_000208525.1 Escherichia sp. TW14182 | reverse complement strand
CTCCTTGCCTTTCGGCACGTAAGAGGCTAATCTTCAGTTGTCGAGACATAAGACTGGCCTCACTTCGATTTATAGTCGGGTGGGGCTTTTCTCTATCTGCCTTTGGTGGCATGCCCGAGACAGATAGCCTCAAGCACCCGCAGCAATTCTACTTAACTCTTTTTTCCCCGCAAACCGTTTTTATCCTCAACACAAATTTTACCAATACCCCTTAACACATCCCCCTTGCTCTGACGATACCTCCCTCTTTACATAGGCCAAAATTTATGTATTATCGTTTACAAACAAGCAGTTAAGTGCTATCGGTGGGTGGAGTCGCCCTGCGGTAGCTTTTTCTTTATACATAACCCCACCTTAGATTTAAAAAGTTCCAGTAAGGTTTTATATGCACAGCATTAGTTTTTTTTCATTTCGCATATTGACACATAAAGGTAGTCGAACTAGCAAAAAATTAAATGATTTAGGTTTAAGCAATAAAAAAACCGCATATGAATTATTAGTTGATTACTTCAATCTTTATAAGAACTCTCCTATTGAATTTGGTGTTTCAAAAACAAAAATATCTCTAGAACAAAATGAGAAACTTACCTTTGATGACAATAAAAAAACCATACATGGTTATATAAAAGTTGGAAAATATGGAGAAAGTAGTGAAATAAAAGACATAACCCTCGAAAAAATTCACTACAGAACGACTGTTCATGATGTAACACTTAAAGAACGTTATATTTTAATATATCTACCTGATGAACTGGAAGAAGGCATTATAGTCTTTCACTCCAGTGATAATGTTTCCGCTCGAAGCATTCTTTCTGATGCCATAGTCGAATATTTTAAAAAGCAATTTAATCTTGAAGCAAGAATAAATCCTTTGTGTCATAAAGAGATCCCAAAATATATTCTCGACTCAGAATTAAAACAAATTAGAGCGCAAGGATATAACGCATTAGATGATATTACGGACTCATTTGGCCGCAACAAGACAAATATAAAGACAGATTTGCTCATTAAAGTTAACGAAGGCATGATGGGGAGTTTTCGTGACTTAAGAAGTAAAAAACTAGGAAACATCATAGAAATAATTGAAGATAAATGTGACGCAATAAAAGTAAGCCTGCAGATTGGGAATAGAACTGTTGTATATAACTATAACACCATACTAAAAAAAGGCATTTCTGCAGAACTGGACGATAATGACTTAAAAATTAA
>NZ_AEJZ01000504.1:0-1252 GCF_000208525.1 Escherichia sp. TW14182 | reverse complement strand
TTTCTTTCGATGGAACGGCAGGCTCCTCTCAAAATCTGAAAGAAGGCGAAAACATCCTGAATTATTCAACTTGGGTCAAAGCCATTGCAAAAGATTCTGTGCAAGAAGGTGACTTTACTGCTGTTGCTAACTTTAATCTGATCTACGAGTGAGCACTCATCTCCGGTTTTTAACCGTCAGATTAGCAGGGGCGTCAGCCCCTGCGATTACCGGTAAAGAATAAGGAATACTGCATGTTCTGGCGCATGATCCTTTCGGTAACATTTTTCTTGAGTGCAGCGGCTCAGGCTGCGCCATCGCCCTCCTTTCCGCCGTCGGGGATGACCCTGCCGGAGTACTGGGGAGAGGAGCATGTCTGGTGGCATGGTCGGGCGAGTTTTAAGGGGCAGGTGATTGCTCCGGCCTGCACGCTGGCCATGGAAGACACCTGGCAGGCGATTGATATGGGGGAGACCCCGGTTCGTGATTTACAGGACAGTTTCGCCGGTCCTGAAAAGAAATTCCGTCTGCGGTTGCGTAACTGTGAGCTGGCGGGAACAGGTAAACGGGTTTATACGGCGAGCCGTGTCCGGGTGACCTTTGATGGTCTGCAGGGCGAAACGCCTGACAAATTCTCGCTGACCGGTCAGGCAGAAGGTATCAATCTGCAGATACTGGATAACCAGGGCTATCCGGCCCTTGTCGGTAAAGTGATGCCGCCGTTATTGCTGAACGGAAATGAAGAGGGGCTGGATTATACCCTGCGGGTGGTCCGTAATGGTCAGCCATTAAAGGCGGGAGATTATTATGCCGCATTACGTTTTAAGGTGGATTACGAATAACAGGGTGAACAGAAATAACAACCGGTAACAGACGGAAGCTTCCCGGTATTTAATTAACTATTCTGACAGAGGGACTGAAATTAAATCCTGCATGCAGGAGGGGGACACTTTGTCTTTATTTCCGGGAGCAGTCTGTATTAAAGGTGGTGGCTGATAATGAAAAATAATACCTCTTTTGCTGTTAACGGCATTACATATGCGCTGATGCTTTCCCTTGCAGGCGCACCGGCTTATGCCGTCGACTTTAATACAGATGTTCTGGATGCAGCAGACAGACAGAATATTGATTTTTCCCGGTTCTCCCAAGCGGGATATATCATGCCCGGGCAGTACCAGATGGAAATTATGGTGAATGACCAGGGGATTTCACCGTCGGCATTTCCGGTGACGTTTCTGGAGCCGCCGGTTTCCGGTCAGGACGGAAAGAAGCC
>NZ_AEJZ01000505.1:0-2026 GCF_000208525.1 Escherichia sp. TW14182 | reverse complement strand
TTGCCACAACCGGAAGCGCACGGTCGAAGAAATTTAACGACAAGCCTTCTAAGGGAAAAACACCTCCTCCGTGCGCTTTCGTGTTGTGCGCCTGTCTTTTTTTACCACTTCAGGCTCGGTGGTATACTGGAGTTCTCACACAACCAGTAAGGAATTTAGTATGGTAATTACTTCACTCTGCCCTGTTTGTTTGGCTACATCTTCTGTGCAGACTTTAGTTGAAGGGCAGCGCGAGTTTTTGAAAATTTATCATTGTCCAAATCATGGTAGTTTTGCCGTTCTTCCTGACCTTGATGTGAAATTGCAAGCAATGAGGTGTTCATCGGGTTATAAGATTGAACATTCGGAAGAGGCTATCAGGCTCGATGCACGCTTACGTGAAAGCATACGCCCAGTAGATGGTCCTCAGTCGAAAATTCCAGTATTCCGCTCTGTCTAGTTTTCCCCTGACTGGCACCTTGTGGTGCCGGTCACATCTCCTCGATCATCGCATTTACTACGATTCGCAGATCTTCCAGTGCACTTTCAACTTTTAGATCATTTGCAGCTTCACTGACTTTTTTCATGGCATCAGCCATTCTTTTAATCAGATCATTTGGAGTCTCTTTTGTGTTAGCAGAAACCCTGCTGGCCAGTTCCAGTGCGAGACGTGCATCTTTCGGTGTAATGCCTTTATCTTTTGCCATCTCTGCTGCCAGCTCAGAAAGTTCGGATGCAAGAGTGAGTACGCTTCTTCCCGTTTTTGACGGATATATATCGTGCGTGAACATTGTTTTCCTTTCCCCCTTAACGCCGGGTGGCGGAACGTTTTATCTACTGCGCTTTGTATCAATCAACAACTGCCGTCATGTTCGTATGCCTCAGGCTGGCTACTTAGCCCTGTTCAGTGGCTGGATAACTCGAGGTATTGTCCTGCCGTTCTCTGGTGGGGCGTTGTTTGGATATGCTTATTAAACACAATGCGTTTTCTTATGTCAACACGAAATGTGTTTTGTGGTGAGTGCCATATGATGATGGTACAAAAAAGCCCGCTGATAGCGGGCTGATTGGCATATTACTGTGATAGCAAGATCATTACTCCTGTGGGGGATTATCTTTAAGCCTGCCTCTCAAATATTTTTCTACATACTCATCGATTTCTTTTAGCCGGACTTCAAATAGCTCAATCATTCGTTGTTGTTCTGAGCCCGGTAGCTGGTTAAACAACTCAAGAAGTTTTCGTTGGGATTCATTTAACCACAATTCAGAAGATTCCTGTTCTCCAAATAGGAGCTCAGGAGGAGATATGCCAAGTGCCTTTCCCAATACGACAGCGTCATGCACTCCAACATTTCTGCTGCCCGCCTCATAGTTACCTATACGCGATTGCGTCCATCCGCAGATTTCAGCAAGTTTTCCTTGAGATAAACCAAGCTTCTGCCTGCGCTCTTTAAGACGCATTGCAATTTTGTCATTGAGCCTACTAGCGGCAATTTTTTCGTTTTCTTTTTCCATTGCATCCTTGTATCACGAATCGTGATTTACATAAAACACAAAACAGCTTGACCATATAACACAAGGTGTGTTTAAAATTGTCATCGGAGGTTTTCAATGAACAAAATTTCAACATATCGAAAACAGCTTGGGCTGTCTCAAAGACAACTTGCTGTTCAGTTAGGGTGGATACAAAGCCGACTGGCAAATTACGAAGCAAATTTTCGTACCCCGGGACTAGAGGAGTGCAGAAAAATTGTTTCTACCCTTAATCGGCTTGGCGCTCATTGTGGACTTGACGATGTATTCCCCCCAGACGGTAAGCATAGCGAAAACAGCATAGGAGCGGTTGATTCATGAAAATCAGGCATGAGCACATCGAATCAGTGTTGTTAGCCCTGGCGGCCGAAAAAGGGCAGGCGTGGGTCGCTAACGCAATTACTGAAGAATATCTGCGCCAGGGGGGAGGTGAATTGTCTCTGACACCAGGCAAGGACTGGAACAATCAGCAGAACATCTATCGCCGTTGGTTAAAAGGTGAAACGGAAGCGCA
>NZ_AEJZ01000506.1:0-799 GCF_000208525.1 Escherichia sp. TW14182 | reverse complement strand
CTACAACCTGGCCTATAACGTGGCCGTTGTACCGCCGATGAAGCTGAACCCGATCATCACCCGTGTGCTGTTTCCAGCGTTTGCCAAAATTCAGGACGATACCGAAAAGCTGCGTGTGAACTTCTACAAGCTGCTGTCGGTGGTGGGGATTATCAACTTCCCGGCGCTGCTGGGGCTGATGGTAGTGTCGAATAATTTTGTGCCGCTGGTCTTTGGCGAGAAGTGGAACAGCATTATTCCGGTGCTGCAATTGCTGTGTGTGGTGGGGCTGCTGCGTTCGGTGGGTAACCCGATTGGCTCGCTGCTGATGGCGAAAGCGCGGGTGGATATTAGCTTTAAATTCAACGTATTCAAAACCTTTCTGTTTATTCCGGCGATTGTTATTGGTGGGCAGATGGCGGGCGCAATCGGCGTCACGCTCGGCTTCCTGCTGGTGCAGATTATCAACACCATTCTGAGCTACTTCGTGATGATTAAACCGGTGCTCGGTTCCAGCTATCGCCAGTACATCCTGAGTTTGTGGCTACCGTTTTATCTCTCGCTTCCGACGCTGGTGGTTAGTTATGCGCTGGGCGTGCTGCTGAAAGGGCAACTGGCGCTGGCGACGTTGCTGGCGGTGCAAATTACCGCAGGCGTACTGGCGTTTGTGGTGATGATTGTGTTGTCGCGCCATCCGCTGGTGGTGGAAGTGAAGCGTCAGTTTTGTCGCAGCGAAAAAATGAAAATGCTTTTACGGGCGGGGTGAAGTGTTGTTTTCGGTTCCGGCAATGGTTGCCGGATGCGGCGTGAACGCCTTATC
>NZ_AEJZ01000507.1:0-557 GCF_000208525.1 Escherichia sp. TW14182 | reverse complement strand
AAAATGTCGAAGATAACTGGCGCGTGCGCTGGATGACGGGCTATTACTATAAGGTCATCAACCAGAATAATCGCCGTGTGACCATTGGCCTGAACAATATGATCTGGCATTACGACAAAGACCTGAGTGGGTACTCACTCGGTCAGGGCGGTTACTACAGCCCGCAGGAATACCTGTCGTTTGCCATACCGGTGATGTGGCGTGAGCGGACGGAAAACTGGTCGTGGGAGCTGGGCGCGTCTGGCTCGTGGTCGCATTCGCGCACCAAAACCATGCCGCGTTATCCGCTGATGAACCTGATCCCGACGGACTGGAAAGAGGATGCCGCCAGCCAGACCAACGACGGCGGCAGCAGTCAGGGTTTTGGCTACACGGCGCGGGCGTTACTTGAGCGTCGGGTCACGTCCAACTGGTTTGTCGGCACGGCAATCGATATCCAGCAGGCGAAAGATTATGCGCCAAGCCATTTCCTGCTCTACGTGCGGTATTCCGCCGCCGGATGGCAGGGCGACATGGATTTACCGCCGCAGCCGCTGATACCTTACGCCGACTGGTAA
>NZ_AEJZ01000508.1:0-2348 GCF_000208525.1 Escherichia sp. TW14182 | reverse complement strand
AAAACCCGCTTTGATAGCGGGCTTTTTGCTATATCTGATAATCAATTTCCTCTTCGCTATTTTCCATCACCTGCCGCTTAATATCCTCAACCGACAATCCAGCATTGCACAATTCCAGAAAACGCCAGACATAGTTACGCTGAAGTTGTCCTCGCTTGAGTCCCAGCCAGACAGTATTAGCATCGAAAAGATGCCGCGTATCCAGACGAATTAAATTCTCTTCCTCTTGCTCACCGCTGGATTGTTCGGCAACTAATCCTATCCCCAAACCGAGGGCGACATAGGTTTTGATGACATCAGAATCCTGAGCACTCAATACAATATCTGCCAGTAAACCTTTGCGGACAAAGGCGTCATCAATACGTGAGCGCCCCGTAATTCCCTGTCGGTAAGTGATCAACGGCCACTTCGCTATTGATTCCAGCGTCAATGGCGTAATTTGTGTTAAGGGATGATCGACAGGAACGAGCAAACTATGGTGCCAACGAAACCACGGGAAAGCGACGAGTTGGGGATCATTACTCAAACGCTCACTGGCTATACCAATATCAGCTCCGCCGTTTTGTAGCAGAGTCGCAATTTCCTGCGGCGTCCCCTGGATAAGCTCGAGTCGCACTTCGGGGAAAAGTTCGCGAAAGGCTTTAATGACCCCAGGCAAGCTGTAACGAGCCTGAGTATGCGTCGTTGCAATAGTGAGTACGCCAGATGTGTCGTTGGTAAACAGGTCTGCAAGCCGTCGAACATTACTGGCTTCATTCAGAATACGTTCTGCAATGACCAGTAATGCTTTGCCCGGTTCAGTCATGCCAAGCAGCCGCTTGCCACGACGAACGAATATTTCGATACCAAGTTCATCCTCCAGCTCTCGAATATGACGGCTGACACCTGACTGTGAGGTAAAGAGCATATTCGCGACCTCTGTCAGATTGTAATCCTGACGGGCAGCTTCGCGGATTATCTTTAGTTGTTGGAAATTCACGGTAAACTCCGGGCATATCAGACATCCATTATTGTTAGAGTCTAATGCCCGGCATAACAAATAATAAAAACCCGCATCTTATTCCATCCAGGTATAACGTTTAGCTCACCAATTGCCATTGTCTTTTTTCCATGGCTGGAGAACTAATTACTGACAATAATAGCTCTTTCACTGCCTGCGCCTGTGGCGATAAAACTGATCTGGCGGGTAAGTTTAATGACAACGAGAGATTCATTGAAGGCGTGGTAATACGTGACATCCAACCGTTAACTGCGGCACATAACGAACGTGCGGCCGATTCAGGTAATACTGCAACGCCCATACCGCTGGCAATCGCAGCGGTAAGCGTAGCGATAGACTCAATTTCACCGATGACTTTCGCTGTAAGCCGGCGCAGGGAAAAAGCTTCATCAACACGAAGTCTTACTACACTGTAATCGCTGGGAAGGAAGAGGTTCATTTGCGCTATCGCATTAACATCAACGCTTTGCCCTGGGCAATCCTGAGTTCCGACAAGATACAGATCCTCTTTTAACAAAGTCTGACTGGATACACCAGACACAGGGGAATGCTCATAAACCACCGCCATATCAAGCTGGTTGTTTATAAGTTTTTCGTTAAGCACAGCACCGCTATTTTCATGGAGATAGATAACGACCTCCGGAAATTCAGTGCGTACCGCCTGTAATAAAGGCATGGTGATAGATGACGCTGCGGTTCCTGGCGCAAAGCCAATCGAGACTTGACCTGACAATGTCTGACCTACATTATGCACCGCCAGTTGGGCCTGTTCACACTGACGTAAAATTGCCCGCGCATGGGTATAGAGAATTTTTCCGGCGTCTGTCGGCGTAACGCCACGTTTTGTGCGAATCAAAAGTTGCTGATTTAGCTCACCTTCCAGCGTGGCAACCTGCTGACTGAGCGCAGGCTGTGCTATATGCAATACTTCAGCAGCCTGAGTCAGGCTACCAATATCTACAATTTTGACGAAGTATTTCAAGCGTCTAAAGTTCATGGTGCCTCCGGTTTTTTTAAGCGTCAGCCCGAGTGCCGACATTACTAACAACCAGATTGCAAGATACTTGCCAGTTTCGTTTTGGCGTTGATACGAAAGCTAATCGCCCGTCAAATAAGAGATTATGATTGTTTCGTCATTGGCTCTTTAAGCCAGGAGAAGCATTCCCTGCCCCATGAAAGGATGTCATGCACCACGATGGAACATGATTAAAAAGATTGAAAGTTCATCATTTTGTTGAAATTGGCAGCAAACGAACAAAAAAATGCATTTCCCCCTTTGACATCGCCATGTACTGCCATTAATATGCGCCCCGTTCAAACGATTCCTCTGTAGTTCAGTCGGTAGAAC
>NZ_AEJZ01000509.1:0-545 GCF_000208525.1 Escherichia sp. TW14182 | reverse complement strand
GCTTATTCAGATAACACCACGTCCTTTCTTCCCGGCGGCGCGCCGAAGAACAAAACGTTCACACTGGAGCTGAAATACTATGGCGAAAAACTGGCGGACCACTGACGGCGATATGCTGGATGACATCTGCCAGAGACACTATGGCAGCGCCGGACTTAACCAGTCACTGGCGGCGGTACTGGAAGCCAATCCCGGACTGGCTGACCTTGGTCCGGTATATCCGGCAGGTGTGGAAATCGTGTTGCCGGACTGGGTGTATGAACCGGAGGAAAAGGAGACGTTTCAGTTATGGGACTGAATGAGTATCAGCCGGATTTCAGCCTGACAGCAGAGGGTGAGGATATCACGAAGGCCATAAAGCGGGGGCTGGCTGAGCTGCGATATACCGATAATGGTGCTGCCACAAAGCGCTCCGATGAACTGATGATAACCCTGTTCAGTGAGACGATGGCGCTGCCACCAAAAGGCGCGGTATTAACGCTGGGGCTGGGATTCAACGGAAACCTGGTAAATAAAGGCAGTTTTACCGTCTGTCAGGTGGCAAG
>NZ_AEJZ01000510.1:0-865 GCF_000208525.1 Escherichia sp. TW14182 | reverse complement strand
CAACCACCAGCGCGTTTAATGTTCTGTACCGTTTTTCGGGCACAAAAAAACCCGCATAAAGCGGGCTCTTTCGGGTGTCCATGTCTGCTATTCGCCTCGCGGTACAGCTTTGCGAAGCGTAGCTGGATTGAAACAGTTTATGCGTAAAAAATCAAGACATTTTTTGAGCAAACGATTCTCGCATAGGGATGTATAGCGCATATTCAGCAACAGCCAACCAATTAGCAATTCGCTTTTCGCATGTACTAAAACACCATTCCGGGTGCACCTCATTCAACAATTCAGCCATTTTTCGTTTACTCATCCCCCGCCCCTCGTACCGTTGCCGCAGGATATCAATCAATCCAGGATAACTTGCGAGCGCTTTACTTATTACTCCATCAATGCATAACGCCTCTGCATCAGTACAGTGAGACAGCCAGCTCTTCTGTCTGCCAGCGATCATCTCTCGCAAGAATGCTTCCAGTTCAGGTTTATCAATCCCTGATTCCCTGATTTTGCGCAGGGCTTCATTGATCGCGGTTTTTGTCAGTTTTTTGGATGCCAGTAGCTGGTTAAACATATTCCCTGTTTTGCCGCCACCTATATACGACCAGCGACCCCACATCCGTAACTTCCCCTGGATCCAGACAGATTCCAGCGTTTTCAGTCGTAAATGCTCGCCACTTTTGCCTGTAACTTCCGGGTATATCATTTTTCCGCTCGCTCACTTTCAATTTCGTAAATCTTCACACCCAGCCGACCACCAGGAACGACCTGACCGCGCACAATATTGATTTCGTCAAACTGCTCATCGTCTATGAGCAGCCCCGCATGTGTCAGTGCATCCAGTGGCGCTTTCAGGATATTGTCCAGGTCACGACGG
>NZ_AEJZ01000511.1:0-4124 GCF_000208525.1 Escherichia sp. TW14182 | reverse complement strand
AATCTTTTTGGGGTTTTAATTCCTATCGATCAAGATTACCGTACGGACCGAAGTCATTACTGTTCTTAAGCACGACAGGATTATCTGATACGTAAAACGGACGTTCTGGCCTGGTGTCCAGAAGGTACCAGTCCTTTTTCAGCAGGTGATCAATATGTGACATCTGCTGGACGACCTGCCGCAGAAAAATATCCTTGGTATCGCCCCCGGACGACAGGCCCAGAGTTTCCAAGGCCTGCTCTTTAGTCGAGCCAATTGCCTCTATCTTATCGGTGAGCACCGAAATCATGCCTGAAATAGCACATGATATTAGTGCTAGGTTAGCATAATAAACAAAGCAAACATGAAAGGAACGATGATGCTCAGCCAGCTTAACTTGCGTTTTCACAAAAAACTGATCGAGGCGCTGAAAGTGCGTGCCGGTCGCGAAAATACTTCGGTCCCCCCCCTAGCCGAACGCTTCCTTGATGATGGCCTGAAAACGGTCGCGCCCGGCGACGGGTATTTTCAGCTTATTGCCGATCCGGAGGCCACAGTCCGGCAGTTGTACCGGCACATCATTCTTGGCCAGACCTTCGGCACATCAGCGTTCTCCCGCGACGAGTTGCGTTTTATGCTGGCTCATACCCGGGAAGCCTTCCTGCGCGGGCATAACAGGCTGGCCACCCTGCCGGCTCTGGGCACGCTGCTCGATATCACCCGTGACCTGCTGGCTTGGCAGATAGAGCATGAGCGTCCGGTGGATGGCCACTACCTGAAGGGGATCTTCCGCCTGGCAGGAAAAAACTGGACGGAAGAGTTTGACCGGTTCCTGGCAGATCTGCGTCCTGTTGTGGATCAGATGTATGCCGAGCACCTGCTGCGCCCGCTGGCGAGCGGCTGCTTTGAACTTACGGAGGTTCCAGACGCGGTCCTGGCGGAAATTTTTACCCTGCCGCGGCTGAATACCATATTTCCCCTAGTCCTGCGCGGGCTGGACTGGACTACAAACAAAGCCACAGCCCTCGCACAGGATCTGCGCCCGGTGATCCCGGTCGTGACGGAAACCGTCGAAGCCGGCACGCTTCGCCTCGATATCCGCATTGACGGCCAGCATCCCGGCGAGCGTCCGGGTGCCTGGTACAATACACCCCGTCTGCACCTGCTCATCACCGGCCAGGATTTTGTGGTGCCGTACGGCTGGGAAGTATTCTCTGAACTGCTGGGCCTGTTCACGCTTTATGCCCGTCATCCTGAAGCTCTGGCACACGGCCATCAGGGCGAGCATGTAATGCTCTCTCCACCCGGACACGTAACGGCAGAGGGATTCTTCGGAATAGACGGCCTGCGGATTTTTATGCCGGCAGAGGCCTTTGAGGAACTGGTAAGTGAGCTCACGGTGAAATGCCAGGAAGGCCCCCTGGCGAAAGCCCTGACCGGCCTGCGCTGTCTGTACGGGGATTTGTGATATGAGTGATGTCAGAGAACAGCATATGGATGGCAACGATAGTCCTATCACAAAGATGGAAGAAGATCGTTACGGTTTCGGTATCCTAGCGGAAAAACTTGCACACAGCATCGTCAGTATGGACAGAAATATCAGTACGGTGATCGGTATCGAAGGGAAATGGGGAGCAGGTAAAACCAGCCTGCTAAATCTGTTGCTGGAAAAAATGGTTCCGCTTATCCCACCAAAAACTCACGTCCTGAAAATTTCCCCCTGGCTCAGTTCCTCCGGGAAATGTACCGTCGACAGTCTGCTCACACCGGTGGCTGCAATCCTTGATGAGGAGGACGCAAAGGAATTGTGCTGGTTGCACAGAAAGTACCGCCAGCTGCGGAAAAAAACGTCCCCTCTCGCCAACGACATGCTTCGTTACGCACAACAGGTGTCCGGCCAGATAGCACCACTGGCAGAGTTCGCTGGTAACTGGATTCCCGGTGCAGGTTTTGTCGCCAGTGGTCTGAAAACGGTTTCTTCCACGAATCTGTCTGCCCGGCGGAAAACCACCGCCGAATTGAGAGATGAGATAGAAAATAAAATGACCCATCTGAAAGTCAATTTTATTGTGGTGCTCGACGATCTTGACAGACTGGAACCAGCCCAGGCCGTCGAAGTGCTGCGCCTGATTCGCTCCGTGGCGGACTTTTCCGGATTTCACTATGTCATGTGCTACGATCCCATAGTACTCGGCCATGCCATTGAGCACGGGCTGGGAGTAACCGACGGCAGAGCCTACCTCCAGAAAATTATCCCGCTTTCATTCAGTATTCCACTACCGGAGTCTTTCGATCTCCGGCGGGAGTTCCTGGCCGGCGCCGTGAAACTCTATACCTACGTTAATGGCACACCACCTGATTTCGCTCTGTATCGGGATCTAAAATCCGTTACTGAACACTTCGGGGCTGCCCTGACTACCCCCCGGGAAGTCAGGTTGGTACTGAATAGCCTGACATTTCGCTACGGAAGCATCCGGGAACACGTCTGGTTCCCGGACCTCTGTCTGCTGCAACTACTCCGGGTTACGTTACCCGATCTGTATCTCTGGGTAGAACGCTACTTAACTGAATACGCTGTTTTCGCCTCCAAAATCGGATCGGCTTTGGCTCGGAAGAAAGACGCTCTGACGTCAGAACTACAAAAATTACTCTCCGAATTACCTCCTGTGTCAACGTTGTCCGTGACCGAACTTGCTAGATGGTTGCCCGGAATCGAGGAAAAGAAAGAGGGCAATATTGTTCTCTTCAAACTATATCCAGAACAGCACCAAACGGAACATGACACAAACAGAAGACTTCGTAGTGTTTTTTACTGGCGCTTTTATTTTGCTTTTACTGCACCGGGGGATGTCCGTTCGCCAGACTTTTTCAACCGGTTGCTCATGTTGGCAGGCGATCCTGACCGTCAGCGTGAGCTAAGCGAACTTCTCTTGGGTGAGCTGGAAGAAGCAGGTTTATCCTCACGGACATGGTTTGAACACATTATTAGCAGGCTCACCATGGAAATGCTCTCCCAGGCAACTCCCGCACAATGCTTGGGATTACTACGCTTTATATTCATTAATGGCACAAAGATCTCCAGGTATTATCGACAGCGCGGTGGGCGCATGAGACTGGAGTTGGTAGGGTTGACAGATCTGGCGGACAGGCTTTTTCGACTTATCCCTAAGGCCAGCGCCAAAGAGGGTATCGACTGTTTGAGTCATGCCCTGCAAGATCAGCAGGCGTTCAGCTGGGCCATAACATATCTTCGTCATCTTCTCTGGCAAAATGGTCTGGTCGGTACGCGCCCCATACCACAGGATAAAAGGATACTCGGTGATGATGATTTAAGAGATTTGTGTCAACAGGCTAAAAAATGGCTGGAAAATCCAGATAACCAAGAAGTGATTCTAGCGAATGGGGAACTGAATGATTTGGTGTATGCCTGGCAGGAAATCAGCACCACCAAATCTGTTGCGGCGTGGCTAACCTCAGTAACAACCGACAAGGATGATGTTTTTCTCAAGATCCTGCTGCGGCTGCATTATGACGGTATTGGCCATTACCAGGAAAGCCTGGGTGAATTCTTTGGCGGAGAAGAATATATTCTGAAGAGATTAGCTAAAATTGAAGCTAAAGGGCAGTGGACTGAACTGACCAGTAAGGTAAGGAAAGCTATCGAACTCGACTCTCCTGGCATTCCCCGATAATCACTATATCTGCTCAGGAAAGAGCAACCGAGAAAACCAACTAAGCTAAGGCGGATTGTATACTTCTCCATACGCTGTCTCATAGGCTCATAGCGGGCCTTTTTTTTATAAAATGAACAGAATCAGGCGATAAACGCCTTTTCTTTATCAAAAAGAACACCGACATACGCCAGTTCGCTCAGCAATTTGCGTTTCCATCCACCATGTTCATCAAGCTCAGTATAAAATACCGAGGCTGTCTGCCCAGACCTGGTCACGGAACCAGGTATTATGCTGCCGTTCAACGGTCTGGCGCATAAAATCCCTGATTAACTGGGAGCCATTACGATCCATGCTTTTTGCAGCGGCCATAAAAGCATCCTTCAGTTCAGCGTCGATTCTTAAACTCATATTAATCTGTGCCATTTATCACCTCGTCAGGATATGCCGCGTCAGCGGCATGGAAGGCGGTAC
>NZ_AEJZ01000512.1:0-1042 GCF_000208525.1 Escherichia sp. TW14182 | reverse complement strand
TCTGGCGCAGGAGAAAGAAAAGCAGAAGCCTTTGCCGTTATCTCCATCAGGTGCCTGGAATTCAGACAAAGATGAAGAAAATATGCGGCGTCTGAGGGATATTGCAAAGTGGAAGAATAAATAAAAGAAGAGAGAGTTATGCCAGGACAATTAATTGAAAAATTAAAAACGTTCAACTGGAAAGATGACAGGCCACGTATGTGGCCTGGTTGCAAGTTTGGTGTGCAGATAACAGCATATTGTATTTCTGTATCGTTTTTTATGACGATCTGTGCAGCCCTGGTTTACGGTGAAAACGCTATGGGAGTGTTAGTATGCCTTCTGGTTGCGCACTTTTTCTCTGCAATTATTACAATTGGCGAACTGGGAGAAATATCCTCCATTCAACGTGTTCTTATGGAAATAGCGCCTGAAACGGATATTGTTTCAAAATCAGAACAGTTAAAAAAACGTTGTGTATTATCTGCCTGCAGGGTGGCCCTGGTCGTTATCGCTGTCGCTGTTGGGGTTGAACTGCAATTTGTCCTTTTCTCAGGGGCTGCGTTCGCCTTATCTGGTGCGATATTTACATGCATTTTTTCTTATAAAGTGCGAAAACTATATCCTGGTAATTTTGTTCGAATTGTCTCTTTTTATCTGTGGGGGAAACGGTATTCAAAAGGAAATACGTCGCGCCCCAGTGATAATGGAGTTAATCCGATAACTGGTTTCTCTATGGCAAATGATTCATTTAATACGAATGGTAATGTTGTGGGAAGAGTCTCTGGACTTTATGATGATCATATGTCATTTGAATCTGGTTCAGTTACATCCTTGCCATTTGAAAATGATTCGGCTACATCTTCGTTATTGGAGAATAATGAATTCGGGATAATGAATTTCAATCCTGCATCAGGGCTACCAATGATGAATGATACGATTGATATTAACGGAGATGTTTTTGGTACAACATCCCATTTTTATGATGATCAATATCATTTAGATGATTATCATCACAGTCACGATAATCATTGCTGGGATGACCGTTGGTAAAAATACAGGT
>NZ_AEJZ01000513.1:0-783 GCF_000208525.1 Escherichia sp. TW14182 | reverse complement strand
CCCCCACAACACCCCCGCCATTTTTGGCGGTTTTTTTGTCCCCTCTGCACCCTCACCTTTCTTTTTTATCAAAAAAAACACTAAAAATTTCATTACGATAGTACATTTTTATCAATAAAATGCATATTTGTGTTGATCACTTATATGAATATAACTAATATTATTGCAGAAGCAGCACGGCGCTGTAGGTTTTAGTTCCGCCACCCGGCGTTAAGGGGAGAGATAAGATGGTGCATTACGAAGTAGTTCAGTATTTGATGGATTGTTGCGATATCACTTACAACCAGGCTGTGCAGGCTTTACGCAGCAACGACTGGGATCTCTGGCAGGCAGAAGCCTCTATCCGCAACAACAAGATGTGAGGGCCCCCAAAATGCAAAAAATCGACCTCGGCAATAACGAATCCCTGGTGTGCGGCGTGTTCCCCAACCAAGATGGAACGTTCACCGCCATGACTTATACCAAAAGCAAGACATTCAAAACTGAAACGGGCGCACGTCGCTGGCTTGCCAGAAATACTTGCTAATCCATTATTTGGATTAATTCAATATTCTCGCTGTAGGGGTATAGCAGAAACCACCAAAGCCCGGAGGTGGTGAAATAAAACCGGGCGCAACACGAAGGCTCATTTCCGATATCCATAAAGAGTCGGTTTTGTCTGTTAAATTTAAATGGTGGGAGTGCGCTTCCGGTTGTGAATAACAACACTGCTGTGTGTAGTCTTGGTGGCATCAGTTTTTTCTTGAAGTTCGACTGATGTCCGCCCTTTTTAAAGTGAATTTT
>NZ_AEJZ01000514.1:0-794 GCF_000208525.1 Escherichia sp. TW14182 | reverse complement strand
GCATTGCGCTGATCATCATGCCAGTGGCAACGCGGATGGTGATTGATAACGCCACCGTTCTGGCGAATTACTTTGCCATCAGCGAATTGACTATTGGTCTGACGGCAATCGCTATCGGCACGAGTCTGCCGGAACTGGCAACCGCGATAGCCGGTGTTCGCAAAGGTGAAAACGACATCGCCGTCGGTAATATCATTGGCGCGAATATTTTTAATATCGTCATCGTGCTGGGTCTGCCGGCGCTGATTACGCCAGGGGAGATTAACCCACTGGCGTACAGCCGTGACTACAGCGTGATGTTGTTGGTAAGCATTATTTTTGCGTTGCTGTGCTGGCGACGCTCCCCGCAACCGGGCCGTGGCGTAGGGGTATTATTAACAGGCGGATTTATCGTATGGCTGGCGATGTTGTACTGGTTATCGCCAATACTCGTTGAATAACTGGAAACGCATTATGTCGCACGTAGAGTTGCAACCGGGTTTTGACTTTCAGCAAGCAGGTAAAGAAGTCCTGGCGATTGAACGTGAATGCCTGGCGGAGCTTGATCAATACATCAATCAGAATTTCGCGCTCGCTTGCGAAAAGATGTTTTGGTGTAAAGGTAAAGTCGTGGTTATGGGGATGGGCAAATCGGGACACATTGGACGCAAAATGGCCGCGACCTTTGCCAGCACCGGTACTCCGTCATTTTTCGTCCATCCTGGCGAAGCCGCGCATGGCGATTTAGGCATGGTCACCCCGCAGGATGTGGTAATAGCTATCTCTAACTCTGGTGAATCCAGCGAAATCAATGC
>NZ_AEJZ01000515.1:0-1266 GCF_000208525.1 Escherichia sp. TW14182 | reverse complement strand
TTGCAAACGGGATGTGTTCATATAAAGAATAATGATCAAAATGGCTTCTTTGCTGGGTTTTGACCCGGTAAGCCGCCGCAGAAATCCACCTGAAACAGAGGAAGAGGACGAGCTTGACCGCCTGGCATGAGTACGCAGAAGGCGTAAAAAACGGCAAAATTACGGCCTGTAAACGACTGAAACAGGCCGTTAAACGGTATTTTTCTGACCTTGAAAACCCCCTTTACACGTTCGATCCGGAGGTCGTGGAGCGGTTTATTGCCTTTTCCAGGGTGTGCCCGCACGTAAAAGGCGCAATGCGCGGTAGCCCCATTGAGCTGGAGCCGTGGCAGCAGTTCGCCTTTGCGTGCATCCTGGGCTTTAAGGTTAAGGCCACCGGACGGCGCAAATACACCAGCGCATTCATTGAAGTACCGCGAAAAAATGCCAAATCCACGGTCGCCGCTATCCTGGCTAACTGGTTTCTGGTTATGGAAAACGGGCAGCAGGATATTTACACCGCCGCCGTGAGTCGTGATCAGGCGCGGATCGTGTTTGATGATGCGCGTCAGATGTGCCTTTTATCCCGACCGTTACGAAAACGGGTAAATATTCAGGCACACAAGGTGATACACCCGAAAACCAACAGCCTGTTAAAGCCACTGGCAGCAAAAGCGGCAACCATTGAAGGTACAAACCCGAGTCTTGCCATTGTGGATGAATATCACCTGCATCCTGACAACGGGGTTTATTCCGCGCTTGAGCTGGGAATGGGGGCGCGTCCGGAGGGGCTGTTATTTGCCATCACCACATCGGGGAGCAACGTTGTTTCAGCCTGTAAACAACACTACGACTATTGCTGCCAGATACTGGATGGTGAAGAGGTGAATGAATCCATGTTCGTGCTGATTTACGAGCTGGATGATGAAAGCGAGGTTGACGATCCGGCGATGTGGATAAAGGCGAATCCCAATATCGATGTTTCCGTCGATCGTGAAAAACTGGCCTCAACCATCCAGAAAGCGCGGGGTATTCCGTCGCAGTGGGTGGAAATGCTCACCAAGCGATTCAATATCTGGTGTCAGGGGGCTACGCCGTGGATGGGTAACGGTGCATGGGCGGAGTGCGCCGGAACGTTCGCGGAGGCGGATTTATACGGGCAGGAGTGCTACGCGGGGCTGGACTTATCATCAACCAGCGATATTTCCAGCGTGTGCTATGCCTTCCCGGTCGGTAAAAAAATTATGCTGGTTTCCCGTCACTATCTGCCTGAATTTCAGCTACAGA
>NZ_AEJZ01000516.1:0-679 GCF_000208525.1 Escherichia sp. TW14182 | reverse complement strand
ACGTGAGACTGACGAGCTTATAGAAAAAGCCATTGCTTTCAAGCGTGCGTATCGTCAGCAATATCAACAAAAAGCCGGATGGAATTATGAGTCTTCTTTTTGCTGAACGCCCACTGGTTATTAACACGCAGCTGGCGATGAAAATAGGTCTGAACGAAGCCATTGTGTTACAGCAGCTGCATTACTGGTTGAGAGATACCAGTTCCGGTATGGAATGTGACGGGGTTCGCTGGATTTATAACACAACAGAACAATGGCTGGAACAGTTCCCGTTCTGGTCAGAGTCAACGTTAAAACGCGCATTTGCAAGTCTGAAAGCGCTGGGGCTTTTGCGTTGCGAAAAGCTCAACAAATCAAAGCGTGACATGACTAATTTTTACACGATTAATTACGAGAGCGAGCTTTTAGATGGTGGCAAAGTGAGCGAATCCATCAGGTCAAAATGCGCCGCTCCATCAGGTCAAAATGACACGATGGAAGAGGCCAAAATGGCACGCTCCATTGGTTCAAAACGACCCAATGTCATCAGGTCAAAATGGCCTGATGATCTTACAGAGAATACAACAGAGATTACTACAGAGAATAAAAACACTTCTCGTCCGGAAGCTTCGCAACCGGACTCGCAGATGGCTGAACAGGATTTTTTAACCCGACACCCTGACGCGGTTGTGTTCAGTGC
>NZ_AEJZ01000517.1:0-949 GCF_000208525.1 Escherichia sp. TW14182 | reverse complement strand
CATTTCCCCTTAACGCCGGGGTAGCGGAACTGTTTGCTGAGAACACCGTGCGGTGTCTTGATGAATAAAATTTAGAATAACCTAAGATATGCGGTCAAGATTTTTATGTAGAAAAACCTAAGTTTTTTGATGTGAAAAACACAAGTGTTTGAAAGTTTGTGCTTTTTATTACAGGGTGTGGAGAAAAAAAGGGAGGGTTATTTGTTTGCGCTTCTTTTGCGAGCTTTGAGTAGTTCTTCAAAAAGTTTGTTGAAATTTTCAACTCGAGCACGCATCTCTGACAACAGGGCCTTTTGCTCTGACTCAGGCAGTGCGTCGAACAGTTGAAGTAACTCTTTTTGATCTTCTGTCAGAAGGGCTGGCTGATTATCCGGGATCGGTTCGCCTGGTTGTTTATCTTCATCCCCAAAAAGAAGCCAAGTCGGTGAGCACTGAAGCGCTTGGCTCAGTGCGAATAATCTTTTCCCCGCCGGCTGTGTTTCATCTCTTTCCCATTGAGAAATTGTTACGTGAGCCACTTTGACCAGCTTACCTAATGCGGCCTGAGACAGTTTTAATTTTTTACGCCTATGTAAGAGGCGAGCACCGAAGGTTTCGTTTTTCATATTAGGGAATTCTAATTTTTCTTGACTTAGGTTTCTCTACGATCTAGTTTCCTTAGGAAAATCTAAGGAGCTCGATATGTTGAAAATTGATGCTATAGCGTTTTTTGGCAGCAAAACAAAGCTTGCCAATGCCGCAGGAGTTAGGCTTGCAAGCATTGCTGCATGGGGGGAACTGGTTCCTGAAGGTCGCGCGATGCGCCTGCAAGAGGCATCCGGCGGGGAACTTCAGTACGACCCCAAAGTTTATGATGAATATCGTAAGGCAAAGCGTGCGGGGCGGTTGAACAATGAAAATCACCCCTGAACAGGTTTGTGAGGCTCTGGATGCCTGGGTATGCCGACCA
>NZ_AEJZ01000518.1:0-703 GCF_000208525.1 Escherichia sp. TW14182 | reverse complement strand
AATGCAGATTATGTGGGAGGGAAATAGTATTAGAACTTAATCATACTCTCCCCAAGTCATTGAAGTAATAAAAATTCAAAGAGGTGAATTATCTCCTAATAAAAAGATAAGATTGAGGCGCAAGTTATTAATAGTATGTTTGACTAATTTATTTAATATTAGTGATTTATTACTAAGCTTACATTGTTTGGTTGAATTGGTGTAAGCTAAGTTTTATATAGGTTTAATGGTATAATTTATCTGATCCATTTTTGAGGTATGAGCCCATCTTCTTCATCTTTCCAGCAAACCGATTCATGAGTATTATCAACTTGTTCCCATATTGAGCTATCAGTATGCTCGAGAACGATAATTTAGAAATTTGGATTATTTTTTTAATTGTTGATATAATATTTCAAAATGCGCCTTATGGCAGTAATATCAATTTTCCTTGATTTCTGTAGGTTTTCATTTTTATTAGCGTGATCTAGTATATTTTTACCAGAAGCTGTACCAGGAAAATAAACCTTGCTTGGTTGAACGATTACTAAAAAACTAAAGGGAGGTAATTCATGTCTATTTGGGTGAGAGAGATATTCATGTAAAGCTAATAAAATTGATATGTGATAGCCCATCCAATTTTCACCACTACTAACTTTCCATAGATATTTTTATATATTTGATTATTAAAATTCAATATTAGTTATTTCTTATCAAAGATCGG
>NZ_AEJZ01000519.1:0-819 GCF_000208525.1 Escherichia sp. TW14182 | reverse complement strand
CATGTATGCAGGTAACGGTAATATTGTTGGGGATTCAGTAAAAGCGGCGCTTATGGCACGCAGTGGACTGGCAGATGTGGAAAAAGATAACCGCTATAACGGTTATTCATTGCGGGAACTGGCGCGCGCTTCTCTGGTGGATCGTGGGGTAAGCGGCATTCCAGGTAATCCGCTGGGCATGGTTGGAATGGCGTTTACTCACAGCAGTAGTGATTTTGGCGGCATTCTTGCGGACGTGGCGCATAAATCATTACTGAAAGGCTGGGAAGATTCGCCGGAGACGTTCCACGCCTGGACGAAAAAAGGCACTCTGACAGATTTTAAGGTTGCCCATCGTGTTGGTATGGATGGTTTTAAATCTCTGCGAAAAGTTTTGCCCGGCAGCGAATACAAATACGCGTCCACGTCTGATCGCAGCGAGCCAATTGCACTGGCAACTTATGGCGAACTGTTCAGCATAGATCGCCAGGCAATCATCAATGACGACATGAGCGCACTGACTTCAATCCCCCAGCAAATGGGGGCAGCAGCAAGCCGCACAGTCGGAGATCTGGTTTATGCCGTTCTCGTGGCTAATCAGAGGATGGGCGATAAAAACCCGCTCTTTGATGCGAAACACAGCAATCTGATTAACAGCGAACTTGATATTCCAGGCCTGAGCGCAGCCCGTAAAGCTATGCGTATGCAAAAAAATAATGCTGGTGCTGTACTGAATATTCCGCCTCGTTTCCTGTTAGTTCCGGTAGAACTGGAAGACAGAGCAACGCAGCTTATTCGTTCTACGTCGCTACCAGACGCGCAGAACAGCGGTGTGTTTAA
>NZ_AEJZ01000520.1:0-1996 GCF_000208525.1 Escherichia sp. TW14182 | reverse complement strand
CCTTGCAAACGGGATGTGTTCATATAAGAGCATTATGTCTTTTAGCGAATTTTATCAGCGTTCGATTAACGAACCGGAGCAGTTCTGGGCTGAGCAGGCTCAGCGTATTGACTGGCAGACGCCCTTTACACAAACGCTCGATCACAGCAATCCGCCGTTTGCCCGTTGGTTTTGTGAAGGCCGAACCAACTTGTGCCACAACGCTATCGACCGCTGGCTGGAGAAACAGCCAGAGGCGCTGGCATTGATTGCCGTCTCTTCGGAAACAGAAGAAGAGCGCACCTTTACCTTTCGCCAGCTTCATGACGAAGTAAACGCGGTGGCGTCAATGCTGCGCTCACTGGGTGTGCAGCGTGGCGATCGGGTGCTGGTGTATATGCCGATGATTGCCGAAGCGCATATTACCCTGCTGGCCTGTGCGCGCATTGGCGCTATTCACTCGGTGGTGTTTGGTGGTTTTGCCTCGCACAGCGTGGCGGCGCGGATTGATGACGCTAAACCGGTGCTGATTGTCTCGGCTGATGCCGGAGCGCGTGGTGGCAAAATCATTCCGTATAAAAAATTGCTCGACGATGCGATAAACCAGGCACAGCACCAACCGCGCCATGTTTTGCTGGTGGATCGCGGGCTGGCGAAAATGGCGCGCGTCAGCGGGCGGGATGTCGATTTCGCTTCGTTGCGTCATCAGCATATTGGTGCGCGAGTCCCCGTGGCCTGGCTGGAATCCAACGAAACCTCCTGCATTCTCTACACCTCTGGCACGACCGGCAAACCTAAAGGCGTGCAGCGTGACGTCGGCGGTTATGCGGTGGCGCTGGCGACCTCGATGGAAACCATTTTTGGTGGCAAAGCGGGTGGCGTGTTCTTTTGCGCGTCGGATATCGGCTGGGTGGTAGGGCATTCGTATATCGTCTACGCGCCGCTGCTGGCGGGGATGGCGACCATTGTTTACGAAGGATTGCCGACCTGGCCTGACTGCGGCGTGTGGTGGAAAATCGTCGAGAAATATCAGGTGAGCCGGATGTTCTCAGCGCCGACCGCCATTCGCGTGCTGAAAAAATTCCCTACCGCTGAAATTCGCAAACACGATCTTTCGTCGCTGGAAGTGCTCTATCTGGCAGGAGAACCGCTGGACGAGCCGACAGCCAGTTGGGTG
Source organism: Escherichia sp. TW14182 (assembly GCF_000208525.1). Classification (NCBI taxonomy): domain Bacteria; kingdom Pseudomonadati; phylum Pseudomonadota; class Gammaproteobacteria; order Enterobacterales; family Enterobacteriaceae; genus Escherichia; species Escherichia sp. TW14182. The sequence goes on along the minus strand of NZ_AEJZ01000520.1, from coordinate 840 downwards.
AGCAATACGCTGGATGTGCCGGTCATCGACAACTACTGGCAGACCGAATCCGGCTGGCCGATTATGGCGATTGCTCGCGGTCTGGACGACAGGCCGACGCGTCTGGGAAGCCCCGGCGTGCCGATGTATGGCTACAACGTGCAGTTGCTCAATGAAGTCACCGGCGAACCGTGCGGCGTCAATGAGAAAGGGATGCTGGTGGTGGAAGGGCCATTGCCGCCGGGCTGTATTCAGACCATCTGGGGCGATGACGACCGCTTTGTGAAGACGTACTGGTCGCTGTTTTCCCGTCCGGTATACGCCACTTTTGACTGGGGTATCCGCGATGCTGACGGTTATCACTTTATTCTCGGGCGCACTGACGATGTAATTAACGTTGCCGGGCATCGGCTGGGGACGCGCGAGATTGAAGAGAGTATCTCCAGTCATCCGGGCGTTGCCGAAGTGGCGGTGGTTGGGGTAAAAGATGCGCTGAAAGGGCAGGTGGCGGTGGCGTTTGTCATTCCGAAAGAGAGCGACAGTCTGGAAGATCGTGATGTGGCGCATTCGCAAGAGAAGGCGATTATGGCGCTGGTGGACAGCCAGATTGGCAACTTTGGCCGCCCGGCGCACGTCTGGTTTGTCTCGCAATTGCCAAAAACGCGATCCGGAAAAATGCTGCGCCGCACGATCCAGGCGATTTGCGAAGGACGCGATCCGGGGGATTTGACGACCATTGATGATCCAGCGTCGTTGGATCAGATCCGCCAGGCGATGGAAGAGTAAGGTATTGTCGGATGCGTCGTGTGGCGCATCCGACACCATGCGCAGATGCCTGATGCGACGCTGGCGCGTCTTATC
>NZ_AEJZ01000521.1:0-1295 GCF_000208525.1 Escherichia sp. TW14182 | reverse complement strand
TCACAAGACGTTACAGACGGAGCGCTTACCGTCTGAGCGGTAATGTGGCTGGTGTGGTGAAGCTGTTTAACCGGTGTGGCTGGCAGGCAGAGCCTGAAGGGGATGCCTCCCTGCCACACCTGTTTACTTTGATAGCCAGACAGGGAGAGCCAGGGAGGGATGTTTAGACGACCTCTTTATCGGGTGCTATCTGATTTTGAGTTAGCGGCGTAGATAATCCTGCCCGATTATGGCTACCAGTTTTTTCCTGTCCATCAGTCTATACGCTTTGTTCTTTTTCAGGTTTTTAAGTAGCTTGAGCAACTGTCGGTTCTGGCCAATATCTAACGAGTCTAATATTTTTGTTGGGCGGACAAAGCTGTATAACCCTTCTTTTGTACATAGAATTCTAAAGCGGGAATCATGTCCATTATCCAAAAATGACTCATACCTTTCCGGGCTTAACCATTTAAGTAACTCCAGCATGTTGTCATAGTTTTTTGATAGCAAAATGAGCGATGCATTTAGACCGAACACGGGATTGTTGTAATCTGGTTTTCCCGTACGAGGATCTTCATATTGGAACTTCCAGATAGCCTCGTGATGTGAGAGCCTGTTCCGTAGCTCCCTTATCTGGTTGAATTTATTCTCAAGTATATGCCGCTTAGTGCCAGCGGGAGCACCTAGAAACACCTCGGTCAAAAGATTTGGCCATAATAATGTTCTGGTGCGTGGGTCTTCATACGAACTTGTCAGTAAGTTTGTCCAAAAGCCAAAATCGAGCCCTGATATAACACGCTCAGCTGTTACCTGCTTACCAGCATCTGTGATACGCTTGGATACCTTCCTTATAGTCTTCTCTTCCCAGGTTGTCGTTTTATACACCGGAAAGCCATTTGCCAGATACTGTATTTGCCCGTTCGAATCGAATTTATAGCGCTTATTCTGCCTGATGAATTGTTTATCGCCCAGGTAACGAAACAGGTCAAAAATCCAGTTTTTGTCTGTCCGATACAGTGCCGGAGATCCTGCCGGAGCTGCTCCAGGAGGCGGGGTATGACGTATGCTATAGTCAATACTGTTCCTTAGTGTGACCTCAAGGCAGTGCATGAGTGGATGCATGGCACTGCTTAAGGCTTTGTTCCAGTTATACGCTTCTATTGTTTCTTCTTTTTTAAGCTTCAGAATGCTTTCATATATTTTTAGACGCTCTTCTGAGATGTAGTCTTCCAGATTCATACACGGCTCCGCTATTTTGCTCCATCTTATTACGGTTGACGTATACGTCAAATTAGCATACTATTTTTCCATCAAGG
>NZ_AEJZ01000522.1:0-1159 GCF_000208525.1 Escherichia sp. TW14182 | reverse complement strand
TATAAACCTTAAAGGGACCACTATCACCACAAAAGGAGAACATAGTGATGGTGTTTTTTCAGAGGGAGAACCTGCAAATTCATCACATATCAATATTGCTGACAGCAATATTCAGACAGCCGGTAAAAGTTCACGCGGAATTTACCTTGCAAATGGCAACATGATTGTTTCCGGTACAGAAATAAGAACCGCCGGAGATAATGCCGGCGGCATGGAGATTCAGAACGATGCTGTTACGGAACTGGATCATGTCAGCATCACAACGTCAGGAAAAGAGAGGGCAAACGGGTTAACCGTGGGGGGCGTGTTAACTGCCCAGAATTTATCTGTGACGGCAGAGGGCAGTGATTCCTTTGCTGTTGCCATGTCTGAGAAAGGATATCTTAACGTAAAAGACAGCACACTTGTTTCAAAACAGGATACTGCCCTTGGTTTCACTGAGCAGGATCGCCGGTATACCGCCGTGGCTGTTCTGAAAGATTCCTCCCTTCACGGAAAAATAGCGGCAATACGGGCTGTGAACTCAGCAGGTATGACAGGCCTGCTCAATACCACAGTCCGTTCTGATTCCGGCATTCTTGCGGACATTGGTGACAATGCCTATATGACCCTTGATGCATCAGAACACTCTGTTTTATCCGGGATAACACAGGTTGCAACAGGCAGCGTTCTGGATTTCCGGTTGTCAGAAGGCAGTACATGGGAGTCCGGAGGGAATTCTGAAGTTACGGATCTCTTTCTGGATAACGCGAAACTGGTCATTTCAGGCAAGGATGCGGTCAGGCGTGTGGGTAATGTCATCACCGTCACCGGAGATTATCAGGGAAATAATGGAAATATCGTCTTCAACACCGTACTTGCCGGTGATGATTCTGCAACGGACAAACTGGTCGTCAGGGGAAATACAAGTGGTAAAACCAGGGTCACCGTAAACCAGGCTGGAGGAACAGGGGCACAGACACTTAACGGTATTGAACTGATTCATGTGGACGGTCTGTCAGACGGTGAATTTATCCAGACAGGACGTATTGCTGCAGGCGCTTATGATTACATGCTGGGGCGTGGACAGGGAAACAACAGCGGTAACTGGTATCTGACCAGTGGAAAAAACATGACTGCACCCGAGCTGAAGCCAGAAACAAAGCCAGAAACAAAGCCA
>NZ_AEJZ01000523.1:0-743 GCF_000208525.1 Escherichia sp. TW14182 | reverse complement strand
GGGCGTCACCAAACCAAACCCCCCCGCCGCGACGGCGAAGTTCATGCAATGTCTGGGTTATCATCCGCGCACCAGTAGCCGCGAAGGGATGTCCGTAAGCAATCGAACCGCCAAGCACGTTAAATTTGCTGTCGTCCACTTCACCAGTGGCATGTGCACGCCCCAGCACATCGCGGGCAAAACGTTCACTACCCAGCAACTGAATATTCGCCAGCGTCTGGGCAGCAAATGCTTCATGCATATCAATCAATGTCAGATCGCTCATCGTTAAACCGGCACGTTCCAGCGCCAGCGGCGTTGACCAGGCTGGACCGAGCAACATGTCCTGCCAGACATCTATCGCGGTAAATGCATAACTGCGCAGATACCCCAGCGGTAACAACCCTAGTTCTTTCGCCCGCGATTCGGTCATCAGGATCACCGCCGCAGCACCATCGGTCAGCGGCGTACTGTTTGCCGCCGTTACCGTTCCGTGTTTGCGATCAAACGCCGGACGCAGCTTTGCGTAATCGGCAAGCGTGGAATTACCGCGAATATTGTTGTCTTCGGCAAGCGGTTGTTTATAAGGGGGGATAAAGGCGGTCATCACTTCTTCTTTGAGTTTACCTTCCGACCACGCCTGAGCGGCTCGCTGATGCGAACGGTGCGCTAATGCATCTTGCTGTTCGCGGGTAATACCGTAGGTTTTTGCCATTTGTTCGGCGGTGTCACCCATCCGCAAGCCGGTGGGATATTCTGCTACC
>NZ_AEJZ01000524.1:0-679 GCF_000208525.1 Escherichia sp. TW14182 | reverse complement strand
GGAGGCACGGCACAGCCCGCACACGACACGACGGCCACAGAGTTGAAACCCCACAAGTCCATGCCCTGCATGGCCGGGTAAAGCGGAGCCGACGGCGACATCCTTTGTCATCCCGCACAGGGTTCATTCACAGGGGAAATGGAGAGGTGAGGAGAGAACGTGCGCCGATGGCGCACATCCGTCCCCGTTTCCGGAAGGAACAGTCCTTCCTGGCGGTCTGGTTGTTCATGCCCGCACAATGCCAGTAAGGAAAAAGGGACTGCCGGAAAATGGACGAACCGGCAGTCCCTTCATAAAGGCGCTTCAGTGCAGTCAGACCCGCATCAGTTCCGGAAAGGCGGGCCTGCGCCCGCCTCCGGGTTGCTACTTACCGCCGGATTCGTAAGCCATTGTTGCCGTAACTTCCCTGTATCCGTCCTTCAGCCGGACTTCGCACAGACGATTCCGGGTCAGGAGTGTGAATATCAACAACGTGCAGCACACGATTAATACGCACCAGATAAGGGCGTTTCCCGGTAGTTTCATGGTTTACTCCTCCTTGCAATTTGCACGGTAAGAGGCCATACTGACGTGGATGAGACATACAGTGGGCCTCGTGGGTTAATGAAAATTAACTACGGGGCTTTCTGCTTTCTGCCACACGACAGGATAACAAACCACCTTCACGTCATGAGGCAGA
>NZ_AEJZ01000525.1:0-966 GCF_000208525.1 Escherichia sp. TW14182 | reverse complement strand
CTGGTCATAGTAATTGGTATTTCTGACATAGTTAATCTCAAGGGTAATTTATGAAGAAATTAATTTCATTGCTAATTGCATCCACTCTTTCATTTTCAGTATGCGCTCAAGAAGAAGACAATTATCATACCCGTCTAATAAGAGCTGCCTGCAACGATGCTATGCATAAATTACAGCTTCAATATGGCCGGCGTTTTATATGCCATACTGATAATTTTACTGCCGGAAATATGAATGCCGCATACTTATCTGATTCTGTTTATGGGAAATCGGGAATAATGTTAATGAAATTCGGTAATGTTTATTATGATAATCCTAGCCATCCAACCCATGACACATTACATTATTCCTACAATATACAAGACATGAATACGGCCATTTCTCTAATTGTCAATGGGGGCGGTTTAAACGATCAGCAAATAAATTATCAAATTTGTAAAAAAGCCATTGCAGATACCAAGGAAAAAATAAAGAAAAACAATAAAGATTATCTAGACAAAAAGATAGATCATAAAGCTTATGAGATAATGAATTCAGTTTTCAATGACTCGATAAAAAATTTTGAAAAATGTGTAGCTGAAAATAAGTAGTTGTTGGACTTTACAAGCGCGCCCAATTGAGTATGATTGGGCGAATGAGGCGTCGAAACCTCTTTCACGCGGCCTAGACCAACCCCGTCAGTGTTGGATTTTTTATGCCTACAATTCAGTGATGGCACAATGTGCGGTCACATCCCCGATCAATGTCGGGAGGGCGACGAATACAACACCCGAAAGGGAAATAAGTCCGCGGTTTCGTGAAGCCGTTTCGAACCTCCTGGCACCACAATTTCGAAAAAATTTCACGAGGTTTCTATGACCAGCCAATTAATTCCCGTATTCAACGGCATTGTTTCAAACGAAACTACCCTTCTCTGCAACGCTCGCGATCTGCACACCTTTCTCGAAGTAGGTAAACGCTTTGCTA
>NZ_AEJZ01000526.1:0-777 GCF_000208525.1 Escherichia sp. TW14182 | reverse complement strand
GATGCGTTATGCACCGGTGGGTGTGTTTGCGCTGATTGCGGTGACGGTGGCTAACTTTGGTTTCTCTTCTCTGTGGCCACTGGCGAAACTGGTGCTGCTGGTGCATTTCGCCATTCTGTTCTTCGCGCTGGTAGTGCTGGGAATTGTGGCGCGCCTGTGCGGGTTAAGCGTCTGGATCCTGATTCGTATTCTGAAAGATGAGCTGATTCTGGCGTACTCCACTGCCAGCTCTGAAAGCGTACTGCCGCGAATTATTGAGAAGATGGAAGCCTACGGAGCACCGGCGTCGATCACCAGCTTCGTGGTGCCGACCGGTTACTCTTTTAACCTTGATGGTTCGACGCTGTATCAAAGTATTGCCGCTATCTTCATCGCGCAGTTGTATGGCATTGACCTTTCCATCTGGCAGGAAATCATTCTGGTACTGACGCTGATGGTGACCTCGAAAGGGATTGCTGGCGTGCCGGGTGTGTCGTTTGTGGTGCTGCTGGCAACGCTGGGTAGCGTCGGTATTCCGCTGGAAGGTCTGGCGTTTATTGCCGGTGTTGACCGTATCCTCGACATGGCGCGTACCGCGCTGAACGTGGTAGGTAACGCGCTGGCTGTGCTGGTCATTGCCAAGTGGGAACACAAATTTGACCGCAAAAAGGCGATGGCCTACGAACGTGAAATGCTGGGCAAATTTGATAAGACTGCGGATCAGTAATTGAAGATTGCCGGGGGGTATATCCACCCGGCAATGTGTGGATGCCTGATGCGACGCTGTCGCGTCTTATC
>NZ_AEJZ01000527.1:0-572 GCF_000208525.1 Escherichia sp. TW14182 | reverse complement strand
AGTCCATGACTGTTTGAATTAATTTATCCAGGATTGTTTCGAATGTAACCTGAAATATCCTTAATTAATGCTTTTTAATCATGTTTATACATAACTTGTTGAAAGACAACAATAAACTTACATGTCTTTCATTCCTTAACTGAGTGCTAATTTTGATTTAAGATAAGAGAAAATATCCAAGTGATAGCTATGTATCGAGTTCGAACCTTGTTTGTGAACGTTATAGTAACAATAGCTTTCTCTGCAGTTTATTATGTATAAAATATATATTTGTTGCTTTTTACACAATCATGTATATCACTTCTACAATGGAGTATTCTCGCTGAGGATATTTCTTCAAATTAATACCGGCAATGTATTAATTTGAAGAGTGAGCATTATAATGAGAGAAGGGGGATGCATTGCTAATATTTTTAGAGAGTGGAAGGTTGCTGTATAGATGGCATAGTTATAAAATTATAGAAATATTACATGTGTTATTTTTATTTCAATCGTATCAGGGGTTATCTTGCACAATACATGATGGCTCTGTTACTAATGTTAAAAAGAAAACCGCGATTACCTTGTGTTTG
>NZ_AEJZ01000528.1:0-703 GCF_000208525.1 Escherichia sp. TW14182 | reverse complement strand
CACGTCAGCAAACCGATCATCTTTCCAGACGGTCTTTTCAATCACTGCGCGCTCACCACAGCAAAAACACCGCGCTTTCTGTCTGCGCACTCCGGCACCTCATGAATAAACGCTGATTGCCTGACCTGATTTTACCCGTCATCACGGGGGGGGGTAACAGTCATTTCATTCAGTTTTGTTGTGTTAATTTTATGTTTCTGGTCTTACCAGTGTTTTTTGGGCTCTGCCTCAAAATCCGGTAGGGGGTGCGGAAACGGGTTACAAAGGTTACAGCTCCTTAAAACACACATTAACATCATGATTTTAAATGAAATTGCTTGTAACCTTTTTGAGGTTACAGAAGGTTACACGAGGTTACAGCTCTAAAAAACAGATTAATTATCAATTAATTATAAATTTAACCTGTAACCAACAGTAACCACTACATAAAGGTTAAATGTAACCCTGTTGTAACCCGTTTGTAACCTTTTAAATGTATTATAATATATTGATATATAATATATTTTTCTGTTTGTAACCTTTGTAACCCGTTTCCGCACCCCCCCCCGGATTTTAGCGCAACCCTTTAAAATGTTAATTAAACTCACTCACTATGTCTCACTCTCATTAACTCTCTGTGATTAAAATGTATCTCGCAACTATTTGACTCTTTCCTGATAATCAGGAAGGGAGAGCAAAAAAATTGATGGCGGCACCGCTGCAA
>NZ_AEJZ01000529.1:0-679 GCF_000208525.1 Escherichia sp. TW14182 | reverse complement strand
CCTGTATTACCGGTAGTTCCAAGTGCTTTCTTATCATTAGATACGGTAGAACCAGAAAAACTCACCTTAACGGATTTGTTTGGCTCGCAGTTAAGCAGTTTAATATTCAAAGGTTGTATCACAGAAATGCCACCAGTATTCAGATGTGATTTGGAAACTTGTCCAAAATAGATGGACTGATTTACTGAATCAGGAGCAATACTACATGGCGCATCAATTATCGTGCCATTGAAGGTAACAGAACCTTGCCCCTGACTTGAACCGGCTGCATTAACACCATAAGAAGCTAACATCGATACAAAGGCACCAGTCATAATAATTTTGCTTAATTTCATTGTTTACTCCTTAATGACAAAAGTTGAATGTGGTTTCTTTTTAAACAAAGGTATCCGAATGTTGTGAACACTCTGACATCAATGTATTCAGTAAAACATCTGTGTTATTTATAAATATAAAGCTAGTTCCCCGTCTTTTTGGCAGAGACTTCCCAAGGGATCTGAGGTATCTGCATAAATCTTGATGATCGTAGATAATAAGGAATAAGTTGATTCACTGTTAAATGAACTTTTTGAAATCTTCCTAATGCTCCTGAAAAATACCCAGATGAAATGTTATATTGTTCACAAACCTCTCTTCTTGAATATCCCATAACCAAGAAGTCCTTCAGAGCTAAAATCAT
>NZ_AEJZ01000530.1:0-604 GCF_000208525.1 Escherichia sp. TW14182 | reverse complement strand
GAATTTTATTCTTTATGATATGAAGTTTGTTATTGATATCAAAACGTAACAATTCAAGCTCTCTAAAATCATTAAGGTTATCAATATTGTTTTTCATTGAATTAATTGCATTTGTTTTTTTACTGTTGAATGATGAAAAAAAATCGCTCAACGGCACATTCACACTAATACTAGCGTTATAATCCATTTCTCTAAGGCTGATATCGCTCAATGTCCCACCATTTTTAGGAGTTAAACCTACAGAGAAATATAACGATGGCAAGAGTGATGACTCACTAATTTTGTTATCAATATCGACTGACTCATTCTTTTTTTTATAAATATTTTTGACTAATTCTATAATACTTGATCTTTTACACGCTTTTATATCTTCAATTGTTACTTTGTGCAACAATTCTTCTGGGACAGAATAATCACTTTTAATCTTCATTAGAGAATACTGCCTTTCCAGTTCCACTTCATTAAGTGTATTTCTCATTTTATCTAGATTATTTCCTTTTATTTCCGTGTCAAGATAAGGTGCTTTACCCATCTTAAATAATTCTTTAGATATATTGTAATCTGCCTCTAGTTTTTGGATTTGTTTTTTAGTTAACTGAATTTG
>NZ_AEJZ01000531.1:0-1088 GCF_000208525.1 Escherichia sp. TW14182 | reverse complement strand
AATTAGCTCAGAACTTTAGCTACAACGCCCGCGCCAACGGTACGGCCGCCTTCACGGATTGCGAAACGCAGACCGTCGTCCATCGCGATCGGGTGGATCAGGGTAACAACCATTTTGATGTTGTCGCCCGGCATTACCATCTCTACGCCTTCCGGCAGTTCGATAGTACCAGTCACGTCAGTAGTACGGAAGTAGAACTGCGGACGGTAGCCTTTGAAGAACGGAGTATGACGGCCGCCTTCATCTTTGGACAGAATGTACACTTCAGATTCGAACTTGGTGTGCGGCTTGATGGTGCCCGGCTTAGCCAGTACCTGACCACGTTCGATTTCTTCACGTTTGATACCACGCAGCAGAACACCTACGTTCTCACCAGCACGGCCTTCGTCCAGCAGTTTGCGGAACATTTCAACGCCAGTACAGGTAGACTTCTGAGTCTCTTTGATACCAACGATTTCAACTTCTTCACCAACTTTGATGATACCGCGTTCTACACGACCGGTAACAACGGTACCACGACCGGAGATGGAGAATACGTCTTCGATCGGCAGCAGGAACGGCTTGTCAATCGCACGCTCTGGTTCCGGAATGTAAGAATCCAGGAAGCCAGCCAGTTCCAGGATTTTCGCTTCCCACTCTGCGTCGCCTTCCAGCGCTTTCAGAGCAGAACCACGAACGATCGGAGTGTCGTCGCCCGGGAAGTCGTACTGAGACAGAAGTTCACGAACTTCCATTTCAACCAGTTCCAGCAGCTCTTCGTCATCAACCATGTCGCATTTGTTCAGGAACACGATGATGTACGGAACGCCTACCTGACGACCCAGCAGGATGTGCTCACGAGTCTGCGGCATCGGGCCGTCAGTCGCAGCAACAACCAGGATCGCGCCGTCCATCTGCGCAGCACCGGTGATCATGTTTTTAACATAGTCGGCGTGCCCCGGGCAGTCTACGTGTGCGTAGTGACGGGTCGGGGTGTCGTATTCAACGTGAGAAGTGTTGATGGTGATACCACGAGCTTTTTCTTCCGGCGCGTTATCGATCTGGTCGAATGCGCGAGCAGCACCGCCGTAGGTTTTAGCCAGTACGGT
>NZ_AEJZ01000532.1:0-925 GCF_000208525.1 Escherichia sp. TW14182 | reverse complement strand
CTGCCCACCCTGCGTGATATGTTTGGTTGAACTCATAGGGACGCCCGATTGTTAAAGAACAAAAACGATGAAAAGCCTGTTAATTATTAAACGGGATATACCATTGACATATCCCACATCACACCTCACTATGGATATACATCACGTATATCCATAGTGAGGTGCCTCATGGAAACAACCGTATTTCTCAGTAACCGGAGTCAGGCAGTCAGGCTGCCGAAGGCTGTAGCCCTGCCTGAAGACGTAAAAAAAGTCGACGTTATTGCTGTTGGCCGTACCCGGATCATTACCCCGGCAGGAGAGTCCTGGGACAGCTGGTTCGATGGCGATAGTGTCAGCGCAGATTTCATGAATGACAGAGAACAACCCGCTGTACAGGAAAGGGAGTCGTTCTGATGCTGAAATTCATGCTGGATACCAATATCTGTATTTTCACCATCAAAAATAAACCAGCGCATATCCGGGAGCGTTTCAATCTGAATACAGGGCGAATGTGCATCAGCTCAGTGACCGTGATGGAACTGGTATACGGTGCTGAAAAAAGTCAGTTTCCGGAGCGTAATCTCGCGATTATCGAAGGATTTATTTCGCGTCTTGACGTACTGGATTATGACTGCGCTGCTGCCACACATACCGGTCAGATCCGTGCTGAGCTCGCCCGTCAGGGACGTCCGGTGGGACCATTTGACCAGATGATTGCCGGTCATGCCCGCAGCCGGGGACTCATTGTGGTCACAAACAATACCCGGGAGTTTGAACGTATCGCCGGCCTTCGTCTGGAAGACTGGTGTTAATGCCCTCACTTCCGGTTCAGACACGCCTGAGAATACCGTCAGCCACTTCTCTGGCCTGTTTGACAGAACGAGGCCGGTGCAACGGAATACCGGCCTGAATAACAACCAGATTAAATAACGCATCCCGGCGC
>NZ_AEJZ01000533.1:0-818 GCF_000208525.1 Escherichia sp. TW14182 | reverse complement strand
TAGGGTGAGGGGAACAGGCCAGCACTGGCGTGAAGAGTGATTCTCACTCTGACCCGCTAACTGGAAGGGCGAGGAGGAAGATCGTGTCTACATTTATAAGTGAGCTAATTTGTTAGCAATCTCTGGGCCGCATCTGCGGCCCTTTTGCTTTTTAAGTTTTAAGGATATGCCATGACAGAATCAACATCCCGTCGCCCGGCATATGCTCGCCTGTTGGATCGTGCAGTACGCATTCTGGCGGTACGCGATCACAGTGAGCAAGAATTGCGACGTAAACTCGCAGCACCGATTATGGGCAAAAATGGCCCGGAAGAGATTGATGCCACGGCGGAAGATTACGAGCGCGTTATTGCCTGGTGCCATGAACATTGTTATCTCGATGACAGCCGATTTGTTGCGCGCTTTATCGCCAGCCGTAGCCGCAAAGGTTATGGACCAGCGCGTATTCGCCAGGAACTGAATCAGAAAGGTATTTCCCGCGAAGCGACAGAAAAAGCGATGCGTGAATGTGACATCGACTGGTGCGAACTGGCGCGCGATCAGGCGACGCGAAAATATGGCGAACCACTGCCAACTGTCTTTTCAGAAAAAGTTAAGATCCAGCGTTTTCTGCTCTATCGTGGCTATCTGATGGAAGATATCCAGGAGATTTGGCGAAATTTTGCCGACTGAACGCATACGGTATTTTACTTCCCAGTCAAGAAAACTTATCTTATTCCCACTTTTCAGTTACCAGCCCAGCGGTTATTAACTCGCTGCTGCTGGTGGCGATATTTCGTTAGCTTGATTTCAGGAAATGTAATGAACACATCCCCCCC